>JBGPSS010000049.1:0-7221 GCA_041490225.1 Hadesarchaea archaeon | reverse complement strand
CGTTACCGTTGTGGAAAAACCCATCGAGGCCCCTGCCGGATACGCAGGTTTGAGCAACGTTTTTGACATCGGGCCGAGTGGGACGACCTTCGCCACCCCTTCTACTCTCACCCTGCCCTACGACGAAAACGAGCTCCCAGCCGGGGTGAGCGAGGATGGCTTGGCTATATATTATCGTACCAGCGCGGGAGGCATTTGGGAGCTTGTCGGTGGGAATGTGGACAAAACGGCAAACACGATTTCCGTGCAGATTAATCATTTAAGCGAGTACGCGGTGATGGTGAGCGTTGGGGGAGACGGGCTACCGTTGCTCCCAATTGCTGTCGTCATCGTAGTAATAGTGATCATCGCAATAATCGCCGTCTTTATGAGACGGAGATAGAGCGCAAGAGTACCAAGTAGTCAGTCAATTTCTTTTCTATCTGCCTGAATCTTACTCATTTTGCATGTTGAGAGTGGTGCGGCTGGATAGGTACAAACTTTCGTTCAAATCTTTCAGACGATTTCAGGCAAGAATTGGGCAATTTTAACGCCAATTTAGAGCAAGGTTATTGCGTTGTTGGCATGGCAAAACTTGGGCAAGAATCATGCAATTTTAGAGCTATTTTTAGGCAATAGCAGTTAGCAAATTGACGAGAGACAAAACCTTTGCGCGCCGCCCGAGGAGGCCGGAACGTTGGGGTTTTGGAGGTTAAATTTTAGCCCCGCCCCGCAAACCCCACCGTTGGGTTTGGGGATTAAAGTTTAGATTCATTGCTTGGACTTAGAAGGTCGGGAAACACAGATATGGAATCCTTCTTGCTAGCGATTTGTCCTTCGCAGTATCAATTTCCTCAATTCCTCGATAAAGAATACTGTGGGGGCCAACAAATACAGGAATAACAAGTCCTTTAGAGAGAGGGCAGCTGTTCCAAAAAAGGACTGCAAGACCGGAAGATAAACTATTGGTATCATTATTCCGATTTGGCCTATGATGCCGATCAAAATCCACTTGTTCCTCAACGGGCTCAGTGTGAACGCTGATTTACGATCAGTTCTAATGGCAAACAAGTTT
Source organism: Hadesarchaea archaeon (assembly GCA_041490225.1). Lineage (GTDB taxonomy): Archaea > Hadarchaeota > Hadarchaeia > Hadarchaeales > Hadarchaeaceae > DYFS01. The sequence continues at coordinate 6,167 of JBGPSS010000049.1, read as the reverse complement.
CCAAGCTGGGCCGCCATTATCCCCACCATTACAGCTGTTGTCCCCATGGCATAGATTGTCAGGTTGCCTACCGTCTTTTGTCCGAAAGTCCATCCGGCGCTCGCCCATATGCCGAAAGCAAACAGTAGCACTACCGTCGACACTATTGTCCCAATGTATGCGGCTCTACGCAATACCTTCATGTCTAGTAGACGGTTCGATTTTCTGGGCGGCTTGTCCATCACGCCAAGTTGGGGTGGTTCCATTATCAGCGATAGAGAAGGCAGTACATCCATTCCAAGGTCTATCGCCAGTACTTGGATAACTGCAAGGGGAAGTGGCACTCCTAAGAGTACAAATGCAATAAAGGCGCCCAACTCAGCGAAGTTGTGAGTATAAACGTAACCGAAAAACTTCCTCAAGTTATCAAAGCCAGCGCGTCCATGTTTCACAGCTTCAACGATTGAAACGAAGTTATTGTCTAATAACACCATATCGGCAGATTCTCTAGCGACATCGGTACCACCGACCCCCATAGCCACGCCAACGTCGGCCTCTAGAAGCGCAGGCGCGTCGTTGACACCATCTCCGGTCACCCCTACCACTTCGCCTTTAGACTTGAGCACCTGCACTATCTTCAGTTTCTGTTCGGGTAGAATTCTCGCGAATACAACTTCTTTCTCATCCAGAATCCGCGCCAAATCCGATTGGCCCATTTTGCTGAGTTCGTAGCCTGTGACAATGGTTGGGTTTGGGGAAGAAATGACCCCTATCCTACGGGCAATCGCCTCGGCAGTAAGCTCATAGTCCCCTGTGAGCATGACTACCCTGATACCTGCCCGCTGCGTTTCAAGCACGGCTTCTTTCACCCTTGGCCTAGGGGGATCGGCAAGCGCAGCCATGCCAAGAAATGCCATCTCCGATTCGACATCTGCGGAAGTCTCATGGAGTTCCTCGTGTAGTTTATAAGGTAGTTTCCTATTCGCCATCGCGAGGACTCTGTAGCCCTGCGAGGCAAACTCGTCCATCTGTCTAAGAACTGTCTGCCGCATTTCTGGGGTCAATGGTACGGCTTGGTTGTCAAAGTAGATCTGGGTGCATTTGTCGAGCAGCTCACGACATGCTCCTTTGGTGTATGCCGTAAAACTTCCATCCAGTCCCTTGCGTATGCTCGTCATCATCCGCCTCTTCGATTCAAACGGGAGAAGATGAACCATTGGATTTTCTGCCAAAGCTGTTTGTACTTTGAAACCGCCCTTCTCCGCGAACACTAGGAACGCCCCGTCGGTGGGATCTCCAGAAATAGTCCACCTACCCAACTTGTCGCTTGGAGGATTCAGTTTGGCGTTATTGCAAAATGCGGCCACTTCAAAAAGTTTCACCAGTTGTGCTCTTTCTCTCGGGCTCGACTTGTCGGAGCCAGTAATTAATCCAACGGGGTTATAGCCGTCTCCGGTAACTTGGAGGACCTTGCCGCCGGTCCATATTTTTTCTACCATCATCTCGCCGCTCGTCATTGTACCTGTCTTGTCAACACAGAGAACGGTCATCGCCCCTAGGGTTTCCACAGAAGAAAGACGTTTGACGACCACATTTCGCTTTGACATGTTGAACGCCGTCAGCGCCAAGGAGAGCGAGACTGTCAGCTGCAGGCCTTCAGGTACCATGCACACCATGACCCCGATAGTCAATAGAATACTTTCCACAACGGTAAGCCCCACTAGTCCAAAACTAATCCCAAAAAAGAAAGCGCCAACTACAATGGCCACGATAAGAGTTAGTCTTGCAGTGTGGTCTATTTCTTTCTGGAGTGCACTGGGCGGTTCCTTAATCTGCCCAGCTAGGGATACAATACTCCCAATCTGAGTTGCTCCACCTGTGAATAGAACGATGCCTTTGGCGACCCCAGTTGCAATGGTCGTCCCAGCAAACACGATGCTCTGCAGCTCGGTCGGGCCTTGCAGACCTGGGAGGGGAGCAATGGTGGCAAACCGGTGTTGGAGGTGGGATTCGCCTGTCAGAGGACCATTGTTCACAGTAACCTCGAACGCGCTGACAAGTCTAATGTCGGCTGGCACTTCGTCTCCTTCTTCCAAGAGGACCATGTCCCCTGGGACAACATCGGATACATCGACTTGTACATCTTGGCCGTCTCTGACGATCTTCGCTTTCTGTGGAATCATTTTATTAATAGTCTGAACAACTCGGTCTGCTCTATACTCCTGGATCATGCTGAAGAAAATGTTAACTAGCACAACTCCAAGAAGTACATACCCTGCCTGTAATGAAGTAGGGTCTTGAGATACTACTCCGCTTACGAACGATAGTATTGCAGCCAACAGTAGCATAAGGTTAAACCAATTCTTGAGCTGGATAAGGAAACGCCTTACCATGCCAAGTTTCTTGCCCACTGGATGAGCATTAGGACCGTATTGTTCAAGTCTCCGGCGAACCTCATCGCTGGAGAGACCCTTTTCGCCGGTTCCAAATTCTTTGTAGAGATCTTCTATGCTGGCGAGTGCTGCTTTCTGATACGCCGTGATGGGAGTCAGAGTTTCATCTGTTGACTCGAGTTTTTTCTTCTCTTCCTTTACGAGCTTTGCATCTTTCTTGGTCATGTCTTCAGTCCCCCGAAGTCTTTACTTCGAAAATCCTACTGATGAACAAGTCAAAAATACCTTTCAAAATCCCCACCCTCGAAGGTTATATGTTTATAACTAGGGATTGCTCACGCTAAACGAGTCAGTCCAATATCGCTGGACCTCAAAAAGATGTTCCGCAGGATTGCTCTATATCTAGTCAAGACTTCAATTAGCATACAATCATCTTATATTGTTTTTACCGGGCATTACAATTTAAAGCTTTAGTTCGCTAAAAACATAAAAATAGAACTTTTAACCATCAAAAAGTTCATGGGTTTTTGGGGGTTAAAATTTAGCCCCGATCCTCGCTTGAACGCCCAAAAATAGGGGGCTAAAGCAGTGGGGACTTTTCCTCTTTCATAAATCCCCGCCCGCCCATTTGGGTTTTAGAACGGCGGACTACGCCTTCCTGATTTTCTCTTCGCCTTTGGATTTTGGTCGTGTGCTGTGAGGGTTCAAACCAAGTTTGAAAATGAAGCCAAACACAAAAAAAGAATTTGGTTTAAAAAGTATTTTTGGCGAAAATGAGCGAGCATTCGGCTCTTTTTGCCATTTGGGGAATGGTGCGGCTGGCGGGATTCGAACCCGCGTTACAGCCTTGGCAAGGCTGCGTCATAGACCAGACTGGACCACAGCCGCATCAGAAGAAAATTACCCTCCGATAATTAAACACTTTCTAACCAATGATTGCAGCCATCATTCGCCCACCGACCACCGCACCGATCGTGAAGACGATGAGCGCTATTGGCAGGCTCTGGGCGATGGCGGCGCGTTTTGCCAGACCATCGTCCCCAACCTCGATTTCCGTCGAATAGCTGATGAGGATGATTGTCAGTAGAATGATGTAGACCCCAAGCACGAATAAAAAAATTGATGGCGAAACGGGCACGTCGCCGAGAAAAGATACATCTGCAGACTTTCCGGCGAGCACACCCTGTATACGCGATGTGACGGACGCGATCAGAGGTGCGAAGAAGAGCGCAACCGAGCGCATAGAACTCACGACCTCTCCCAATGATTTTCTCACATCAGCTTCCACCTGCTTGAGCTCCTTCAAATGACTCGCCATTCGCAGGATCGCCTCGCCAGCCGCCTTCGTGCTCCGCTGTATCACATCGACGAGCATCTTCATTTCCACGCGAACGTATGAGCAGCATCAAGCCACCATGCCAACATATGGCTAGTGCTGTCACTAGCATGATGGAGTTCAATTTCCCCGCGCATGCTTTGGTCGAGGCCTGTTTAAAAAGACAAAACAGGGGCTATTCCATTATATCGCCAGCGGAGAAGTCTATTTGGGATGAACTTGCAGCAGCTGAGTTTTGAAAGGTTGCCACATGTGCCGGAGCCGAAGGAGCTGGTCAACAAGGCGTTCAAAAAAGCTGCCGATGCGGCGACCAAAGCCAAAATCAGCGGCACCCCGCTCTGGGTGGCGAGGCGGCGCGAGAGCCAGCGTATCGCCGTTATGTCAGAGACCATCGGCAAGGAGCTGTCGAAGCTTGTGGTCGGATTTCCGTCGTTTTTCAATTTGCCATCTTTCTACCGCGACCTCATTGAGGCGATCGTGGGCATAGACAAGATGAAAAAATCGCTCGGCGCGATACATGGCACGGCCAAGACTGTCGATAAGCTCAAGCGGGAGCACCTTCGAAGGCTCCGTTCCGCGAGATCTCCAGCGGAGGCAGCGACCGTGCGAAGGCAGGCGTACGGTAGGATCGCTTCGCTCGTCGAAAGGGCAGAAGACCACCTGGCCTTCCTGCGAGGTGCTGCGATGAAGCTTTCCAATTTGCCGACGATATACGTCGACACACCCACCATAGTCATCGCCGGCTATCCAAACGTCGGAAAAACTACGCTTCTGCGCGCGTTGACTGGGTCGGCTCCCAAGATTGCGCCATACCCCTTCACCACGACTGGGCTGCAACTGGGCTACTTTGAGCACCGCCATCAGCGATATCAGGTCGTCGACACCCCGGGGCTACTCGACCGACCGCTGGAGAAGCGCAATCCCATCGAGAAGCAGGCGATAGCCGCGCTGCGCCATCTCGCGAAAGCCATCGTTTTTATGCTAGATCCGTCCGAGACGTGTGGCTACGAAATCGCGAGCCAGCTTCGTTTGTTTGAGGACGTAAAAAAGACGTTTGCTGGACTTCGCATCTTGACGGTTGCGAATAAAGCTGATTTGCTCGATGAAAATAGGGTACAGCAGGTACGAGAAGCATGTGCGGACGCGATTTTTATAGTGGCGACCACTGGCCAAGGAGTCGATAAATTATCAGAAAAATTGCTCCAAGTTTTACACGTTGCTGAATCCTAGTCCAATGACTCTTATTCTCCCCGGTTGCCCCTGCTGCCCATCGACCTCGAATTTTACGCCAAGGATATTTTCCACTAGCGCGATGTTCGTCAGCGCATGCGAGGTGAGTTCGGCGCTTGTTATCTCTGACGTACATTCGGCCAGCGCCATGTATGGGATGAGTTGGTCGGTGAGGTGGCGGTCTACCGCGCGGCCCGTGCGAAGTTGTTTTACCAAATTTTCTGCTGCCTCTCGTCCGACCTGCTCAGCTGGTTTTCCAGGCCTGCCGAGCGAGCTCGCTCCGAGTATCGCACCCTGCTCGGTTTCAGCCCACAGAGTTATCCCAGTGCCGGGGCCCAAGTGCGGGTCGCGCGATGGTTCGTAAGATTCAGTTTTTATGTTTATCTCGGAATAGCCGGCTTTTATCAAAGCCATGTTCGCGGCGTGCGCCATCCTAGTCGCGATGTGTTCGGGCAGCTTCACGCAGTGCGCCATTCCAGAGATGCGGGTCACCTTGCCCGGTTCAATAAGCTTGATTGCGTTTAGTCGCTTGATGGGCTCGATGCGAGCGCGCACGGCCCCACCTCCACGAGGATAGTGGCCTCTGCGGATGCACTCGACCTCGCCTAGATAACCCATCCTGCGGAGGATGGGCAAGGTAACGTTTTTCAGGAAATCGATGGGTGGCGCAAGCGGGTTGTCCGTGCCACCCGTGATCTCAACCTCGACGGATTTTTTGGCGAAAGCCGCGGCTGGCATCAGAATCTGCAGGATGAGGGTCGTGCTCCCGGCGGTGCCTATGTCAACACGGAACTTTGCACCTTCCATCGCGCCGGGTTCGAATTTTAGCTCAGTAGAACCAAGCGAGAGTCCATCGACCTTCGCCTTCGTGAGTTCGGCGAGAGCTTTCACGCCGTGCATGTGTTGCGGCGCGAGGCCCGGCTTTGCCCGTTTCGCGCGGATGTTGTAGATATGGATCGGTTGCTGACCGACCGCGCTCAGCGTCAGAGCAGTCCTAAGTAGTGCTCCCCCTCCCTCGCCGATCGCGCCATCGATTTTGATCATGTCATCGCTAACTGGGGATAGGTTTTCTTGATATAAGAAATGAAATATCATGAGGCAAATGTCAGAGTTTCGAGATAGAGTTTTGAAGCTTGTGGCGATGGTTCCGAAAGGCAAAGTGACTACGTACAAGGAGCTAGCGCGGGCCATGGGCCGCCCAAGATCTTACAGGGCGGTGGCGAACGCGT
>JBGPSS010000048.1:0-7343 GCA_041490225.1 Hadesarchaea archaeon | reverse complement strand
GCGCGCGTCAAGGTCATCTCCGCGTATCCAATAACACCACAAACTGTTGTCGTGGAGAAGCTTTCTGAATTCGTCGCTGACGGCGAGCTCGATGCGGAGTTCATAAAAGTTGAGTCGGAGCACAGCGCGCTCAGCGCTTGCGTTGGTGCGGCTGCGACTGGGGCGCGAACTTTCACCGCGACTTCTTCGCAGGGCCTAATGTACATGGCCGAAATGCTTTTCATCGCCTCCGGCATGCGCCTTCCGATCGTCATGGCGAACGCGAACCGAGCCCTTTCAGCTCCTCTCAACATATGGTGCGATCAACAGGACTCAATATCTGTTCGTGATTGTGGTTGGATTCAACTCTATTGTGAGAACAATCAAGAAATTATGGATACAACCATCCAAGCTTTTCGTGTCGCCGAGTCCCTTTCGCTGCCCGTGATGGTATGTTACGATGGATTCATCCTCTCCCACACCGTTGAGCCAGTCGACGTGCCCGAGCAAAAAGATGTGGACGCATTCCTGCCTCCATTCAAGCCGCAATACGCTTTGGATCCTGAGAAGCCCGTCACGATGGGGCCCATGGGCGTGCCAGAGTACTACGAGGAGATCAAGTATATGCAGCAGGAGGCCATGCGTGCGGCGAATGAGAAGCTCGTCGAGGCCGACGCGGAGTTCGGCAAAAAATTCGGCAGGCGCTACAAGTTGCTCGAGCGATACCACAGCGCCGACGCCGACGTCATTCTTCTAACCATGGGCTCGCTGAGCAGCAGCGTGAAGGAGCTCGTCGACCGCTACCGCGAGCGCGGGGAGAAGGTCGGTCTGGTCAAGGTGAGGTCATTCAGGCCTTTCCCCGCCGAGGAGTTGATAGACGCCATCGGGCACGCAAAGGCCGTCGCGGTCCTAGAAAAAGACATCTCATTAGGATCGGCCGGGGCGCTGTTCTTGGACACGGCAGCATCCTTCATAAATATAGAAAAAGCTCCGCTCATGCTCGATTTCATCTGCGGGCTGGGCGGGAGGGACGTCGAGGCCCTCCAGATCAAGGAAGCGATCCGCGCAGCTGCGAGGGCCGTGGAGTCAGGCGAGGTCAGGAAGGCCGTGAGGTGGCTCGGTCTGAGGGAGAAGCTCGTGGGGTTGAGGACATGAACGATAAACCATTTCCTGAGAGTCTGATAGCGCCCGGACACGGTGCGTGCGCCGGCTGCGGGTGCATACTCGCGATGAGGCACGCCCTCGAAGCCCTCGGAAAAAATGTGATAATCAGCATGGCGACGGGCTGCATGGAGGTCGTGACGTCGCCTTATCCAGAAACATCGTGGCGGGTCCCGTGGATACACGTCGCTTTCGAGAATGCGGCCGCGGTCGCTTCCGGCGTGAGCGCCGCCCTGAAAAGTTTGGGCAGGAAAGAGGTGAAGTCGGTCGCGATCGCCGGCGACGGTGGCACGGCTGACATCGGCCTGCAGGCTCTATCTGGAATGGTTGAGCGGGGTGACAATGTCCTCTACATCTGCTACGATAACGAGGGCTACATGAACACGGGGATTCAGAGGAGCGGCCTCACACCGTTCGGCGCTTGGACCACGACGACGCCCATAGGTAAGGTGAAGAGAGGCGAGAACCGCCAGAAGAAGAACTTGCCGGCGATAATCGCTGCCCACGGCGCCCCGTACGTCGCGACGGCTTCTGTCGCCTACCCGATCGATTTCATGAACAAGCTCAAGAAGGCGGCGGCGATCGAGGGTCCGACGTACGTTCACGTCCTCGCTCCATGCACGCCTGGATGGCGCATCGACAACAGCAAGACTATTGAGGTCGCGCGCTTGGCCGTCCTGACCGGGTCTTGGATTTTGTATGAGATAGAGAATGGAAAGCTGAACGTGACGTTCAAGCCTCCGAAGCGCAGGCCCGTCGCGGATTACCTCAAGATGCAGGGTAGGTTCAAGCATCTGACCGACGCCGAGATTTCAGAGATTCAGAAAATGATAGACGATCAATGCAAGCATTTCGGGATAGAATAATAATCTGGAGATAGTAGCTTGATGGCGCGTGCTGAGATAGCGGCCACTGGCGTAGTCCAAGGTGTCGGCTTCCGACCGTTTATATACCGTCTCGCGAATCGCCATGGCTTGGTTGGCTTCGTCCGCAACATGGGCGACGCCGGCGTGCAGATAATCGTCGAGGGCGAAAAAAAGAAAATTACAAAATTTATCGCAGCTATCCGCGTCCAAAAACCGCCGCTCGCGCGAGTAGATGAGGTGAGGGTCAAATGGAGCAGAGCGACCGGCGAGTTCAAGATGTTCAGTGTCGTCAAGAGCGAGAAAGCTGGATTGGGTTTGACGTCCGTCGTGCCTCCCGACATCGCACTTTGTGACGATTGCAAGCGCGAAATGTTTGACCCAGCTGACCGGCGCCACCTCTACCCGTTCACGACCTGCGTCAACTGCGGGCCGAGGTACACGATCATAGAGAAACTACCGTACGACCGCCCGAGGACTTCGATGAAAGTTTTTCCCCTCTGCGCCGATTGCATGCGCGAGTATAGGGATCCGGCGGACAGACGCTACCACGCTGAGCCGACCTGCTGTTCGGTTTGCGGCCCAAGGCTTGAACTCCACGACGGAGATGGCGAGCTAATAGACGTAGTCAACCCCGCCTTGAAGACGGCGAAACTTCTGGACGACGGCAACATCGTCGCAGTGAAGGGGATAGGCGGGATACATGTGGCTGCGAAGACGACCGACGACGATGTGGTCGCCCGCATCCGCAAAGGTTTCAATCGTCCACAGCAGCCGTTCGCGACTATGTCAAAAAATCTAAAGACAATCAAAACATTCGCAAAAATCAGTAAACTGGAAGAAAAATTGCTCACGTCATATAGGCGGCCCATAGTCGCTCTCAAGAAATCGTTGAACCACGTGCTTTCCGAGCTCATCTCCCCGGGCATCGACAGCGTCGGCGTGATGTTGCCGTACTCTGGAATTCACCACATCATTCTCCATCATGGCAGGGACCCAGCGTACATCATGACGAGCGCGAACATTTCAGGGCTACCAATGTTGGTCGACAATATCGAGGCGATGGAAAATCTAAAAGGAAAAGTGGACTATTTTTTGTTTCATGACCGAAAGATAGTGAATCGCTGTGACGACTCCGTGGTGAAGGTTGTTGACGGTGCACATGCTTTTCTGAGGAGGTCGCGCGGCTACGCGCCTGAACCGATAAAGCTCGCGTTCAAAAGCAAAAAGAAAATCCTCGCGCTTGGGGCCGAGTTGAACGATACGGTTTCGCTCCTCGTCGACGACAGCTGCTTCGTCAGCCAGCACATCGGCGACACGACAAAAGTTGAAACGCTCGAGTACATGCGGGAGGCGACGGGGCGGTTGATGGGCCTGCTCGGTTTGAAGGGCGTCGACGTCGTTGCGCACGATATGCATCCGCTTTATGCGACGACAAGGTTGGCCGCGAAGATGGCGGGGCGCATGAAGGCGAGGATGGTCGCGGTCCAGCATCATCACGCTCATCTGGCTGCCCTCATGGCTGAGCACGGGCTTGACAGAATAGTAGGGATTGCAGCAGATGGTGTGGGCTACGGTGGCGATGGCACGATATGGGGCGGGGAGGTGATGATGGCGGACATGAAATCCTTCGAGCGCGTGGGCGGTCTGATGAAGCAGAGGATGCCGGGCGGCGACCTGGCGACGCAGTACCCGGCCAGGATGGTCGCGGGCATACTCTGGCAGGCGATGGAGCCGAAGGAAGTCGAGCGAGTGCTTCTAGAGTTATGTTTAAACGGATTCAAGCACGGAAAAAGAGAAGTGGGTGTTGTGCTCCATCAGATCGAACGAAACTTGAACGTTTTCTGGACGAGCAGCTGTGGTAGAGTTTTGGACGCGGCAGCATGTTTGCTCGGTATATGCAGCGTCCGAACGTACGAGGGCGAGCCCGCGATGAAGCTCGAAGCTGCTGCGAAGAGCGGAGATCCCAAGAAAATCAAGATGAATATTGAAATCAAAAAAGATGGGAACTTGAACATCGTCGACACTTCACAAATTTTGCTCGACGCGCTAGAGGCGTTGCATGCGCGCGTGCCTCGCAGACACATCGCCGCGGCAGTTCAACATGCTCTCGCCGAAGGTCTGTCGGAGATAGCGATCGACGTAGCTTTTGACAGGAAGATGAAGGTGGTCGGAGGTTCTGGTGGGGTGTTTTGCAATGATGCGATGACTTCGGCTACGCGCAAAGCTACAATCAAAGCTGGATTAAAATTCGTCCGCCACGAGTTCCTGCCGACTGGAGACGGCGGAATATCCGTCGGGCAAGCGGTGGTCGCGGCGCATTCGTAGTTTTCTTACATCAGTTCCTTTGCCTCAAAGACCAACTTTCTCAACTTCTCCTCGCTCAGCTTGGTTTTCTCCTCGAGGTAATTCATGTTGTGCGTCACGAGATCTTTCGCTAGCATGAGGTCGGCGAGGAACAGGTTGTTGAAAGTAATCCTATCCACGGAGCGTAGTATCGTCACGGGGTAGAGCTTCTTCTCCGCTATCATCTCCTCGAGCCCTCTACCTTTAGGGCATCCCCAGCACAGCAGCTTCATCCCCCTGCAGCTCGCGTACTTCGCCGCGTCGGGGGAAGGGTGCGTGTTAGAGACCAGCCAGACCTCGTCGAACCTTTCGCATTTGCCGATTTTGCTGCCCTCATTCAGGTCCAAGAAGCGCGCATACGTGTAGAGCACGTCTTTCAGTTCAACTGAGAGGCCAGCCATGTTGTGATATTTGCATTCTATCAGGCACCTTCTCGCGGCACCGCTCGTCCTTTCAGCGATGACATCGACCTCGTGCTGCACGCACCTTCCTTGCAAGATTGACCTCAACTTAGTCTTGTACCCATAATTTGACAGAATTTCTGAGATGAAAGTTTCGAACGCGAAGCCGGCTGGGCCCATCCGCATCATGGCGCCCTTGAGGTCGTAGCGCATCGCCGTGTGAAGTTCCCCTTTTTGAAGCAGGGCCTTCACGCGCTTCAAAATTTCTCTTGTGGTGATTCCATCGTAGGCTACGCCCTCGATCTCCTTGAGGACCCTCTTTGCAGCCTCATCGCTGGCTCCGGCACTCCGCATGGTCCGCAATATCTTACGTGGCTGGAACTCCTCCGTGCTGCCGTCCGCCTTAACAACCCTTATCGTCAAGCGCTCACGCAAAAGTAACAAAGTCGTGGTACGACTTAAAAGTTGGGATGGTTTTGAAAGTGTTGGCTATAAAAGTTTAGTATCTTCCTCTGCCACGGCTTCCGTATCCGCCTTGGCGCGAGCCGCCTCTGTAGCCGCCGCCTGATCCACCGCCTGATCCACCGCCGAATCCGCCACCGCCGTATCTCGGTCTGAACTGTCTGCGCTCCTGCTCGTGCTCTGCAGCGCTGACGTTGACTTCAGAGTTAACGTTTGGTATGTCCTTGTCGGACTTTGTCATCTTGCCGTATTTTCCGACGTTGAGGCGCATGTGTCCCTGTACAAGCGAGATGTATCCGTTTTCTATGGATAGGACGTCGCCTTCCTGAGCCGATCCGATTTGTTCCTGCCACAGAGAGAGGATGACTATCCCAGTTTCATCGCCTACCGTGGCCTCCGCTACTTTCTTTGCTTCTCCCCCGAACCTGCTCGGGATCTCTTTTGGTGCTCCGACGCCTGTTACCTTCACCAGGACGTTTACTTTATTCGATTGCGGCGTAAGGTCTTTTACGTTCGTTATCCCTACCGGAGCGCTTTCAGCTTCTCTTTCCATAACTATTCCTATCTTACCTGTGGTATGTACTGCTATAAATATCCTTTATGTATGTATTTAGCTACTGAATTACATCTAACAATTTGGTAGGTTATTTTGATATCCAAAGCTGAGCTCGGCGGGGTGAAGGTCGGCGGCGGTTGCCCGGTCGCGATGATTGGCGTGCTGAACCTGAGCCCAGAGTCTTTTTACTCCGGCTCGGTCGTCCGCGGCTCGGCGCAGGCGTTGAGACGGGCCAGGCGCATGCTCGAGCAGGGCGCGGATATCATCGACATCGGGGCGGTGTCGACGGCGCCGAACGTCGAGCCGATTTCGTTGGATACGGAGAGGCGAAGGATTCTCCCAATCATAAAAATTCTTGCAAATAAAATCGATGCCCCCGTCTCGGTGGACACCCAGCGCGCCGCCATCGCAGAGGAGGCGCTGGAAATTGGCGCGAAGATAATCAACGACGTCAGCGGGTTGAAATCAGATCCGAGGATGGCGGATGTCTTGGCCAAATCGAAATGTTCGGCGATACTCATGGCCGCGCGAAAGAGGCCGGGGGACGTCCGAACGGTCGCCGAGATCAAGTGCGAGTTGTACAACAGCTTGAATATTTGCAAGCGTAGCAAGATCGACGTGCAAAAAATCGTCATCGACCCAGGCATAGGGTTCGGCAAGGGCGGGGATTACGATGTTCAAATATTGGCAAACCTAAAAAAATTGAAGGACTTGGGCAGGCCCATCTGCGTCGCCGTCTCGAGAAAAGCTTTCATCGGGCGGATATTGGGGCTGAAAGATCCCGCCGATCGGCTGGCGGGCTCGCTCGCCGCGACAGCCGTGGCCGTCATCAATGGTGCGGACGTGGTGAGGACGCATGACGTTGAAGAAACTTTGCGCGCGGTACGCGTGGCCGAGGCGATAAGGCGCGCAAAGGATTAAACGCATTGCGATGAAATGTCGTTGGGTGGATGGATGAGGGTTCTTGGATTGAGCCTGCCGCTGATAACTCCTGGCGCGGATATCGCATCGATGATATTGCGGGCGTCCGAGCAGGTCGGGGGCATTCGAGATCGCGACGTCATAGTCATAGCTTCCAGCGCACTTGCGACGGCGCAGGGCAAGCTGAAGAAGCTCACGAGCGTCAAGCCGTCCCCACGCGCCAAGCAGCTCGCGAAGAAGAGCGACCTTGAGCCGGAGTTCGTAGAGATCGTGCTGCGCGAGGCGGACAAAGTTCTTGGTTTAGTGAAGGGGGCCATCGCCACGCTCAGGGACGGCATGCTGTGCGCGAACGCTGGCGTGGACCACACAAATGCTCCTCTTGGGAGCGTCACGCTCATGCCCGAGAAGCCGGACCAGGCGGCGGAGGATATACTCCGCGCCTTGAAGAAGAGGGTGGGTGGACATCTCGGTGTGATAATAGCGGACAGCCACGTCCAGCCCCTTCGCTTGGGCACTGTCGGGCAGGCGATCGGCGTGGCGGGCATCGAACCTGCGATAGACTGCAGGGGCAAGCGGGACCTGTATGGGAGGAAGCTGAGGATCACTTTCAGAGGCATCGCAGATCAGCTGGCTTCGGCGGCGCAGGTGGAGATG
>JBGPSS010000047.1:0-7939 GCA_041490225.1 Hadesarchaea archaeon | reverse complement strand
GTCTTCACCACGAGCCCAGCCTTCTCGAGTTGCTGTAGGAGGGTGCGCAGGATCTTACCGCCTGCCCTTCGGAAGTGCTCGGGTGCAACGCCGCGCTTTTTTCGTCCGCCGTAGTAGCTTCGCAGCCTCTGCACGCCCACGGGCCCATCTATAAAGATTCGCCGCAGTAGCGAGGCCGCTCGCGTGTACCACCAAGCGGGCTGCTCCGGAGGCCTTTGCTTGTGTGTGCCCGTTTTTACAAAGTGGCTCCACTCGGGAGGCATAAGCTCCTTCAGCTTCTTCAGCTCCTCGCTCAGCCTCTTGACGAGCGCGCTCGCAGGAACTTCTCTAACAGACATTTTCCCCACCGTTGTTGTCCTCTAATCTTCTGGAGGCGGCGATATTAACGCTTTTCCTACTCTAGGCACGTCTTTTGTGAGTGTTAAAATTGTTGGGTGGTTTGGAGTATTTGTGATATAAAAAGGGAATATTTAATAACACTAGGAATAACAGGCTCTCGGAGGTTAAAATATGAAAAACGAAACTAAAGGGATTGCACCATTGATTATCGCGATTGTTGTTATCGTTGTTGCTGCTGGTGTCGGCGTCGGCGCCTACGTTGCTACGCGCGGCGGTACTGGCGGAGGCGGCGGTGGCGGGGATATTGCAGGGGCGACGAACTTGAGTTTCACTATGACAAGCACCGCTCCAGCGATGGCGCTCACGTTCAAAGCCAAGGACATTGGAGCATCTACCATGAAAATGCGAATTGACATGACTGCCCCTACCGCGATGAGTTATATCATAAATGGAGCCCAGCAAAGTGCGTGGGTGTATACGGCTGCCATTGGATGGTATGATATGTCATCGACCTTCTCAACTCTGTGGGATACATACAGCACAATGTTCTCTGGATACCAAACCGACTTGGCAGGAGTTACGGGCGACACTTGGACTGATGGGATAACAACGATCTCCAACATCAGCACGGCAGCAATCTCTGATGGCCTGTTCACACATTAGACAACGAGCGAGAACAATCGATCAAGCGGCAAACAAGATGGCGAGAGGGGCACAAGCAAGCCCCTCCTTTTTTGTTTATTTATTATGCTATTTTTTCGACTTGAAGGGTTGATGTACAGCATGGCCGCATCGCAGGCAAGTTATGGTCACGCAACCTGACTGAACCCTCACCCTGCAGCTCGCACCTGGCTTCCAAAAAGAGAGGCACTTCCTGCAGAATTTCCTCTTCAAAGTCGTCGATAATCTGACGTTGTACCTCGTCGATATTTTCCACGCAAGCTTGACGTACCTGTCCGAGAGCTCGGGATGTTTTTCAAAAGCCTTTTCTGCAAGCTCAAAAAGGCGCTCTATCCTTTCCGCCGCGATCGCCTTGTAGTAGTCCTTCACACTGCGTTTACGGGACATTCGATGGCCTCTCCAGCCTGCTCTTCGTGATGCCGTATGTGTCTTCGTAGGCAAAAATTGCGCGCATAATCACGGTCGGCGCGCGGAGGAGCTCTGGGTCTATGCAAACGAGCTCGTCTGCCAGTTTTGTGACATCTGAAAGGAAATCGCCGTGTGGGAACCCCCCGACGATTATGCATACATCGTCGTCCTTCGAAACGCCGCTGTAGAACTCTCCCCAGTGCTTCTTCTGGCCGTGCTCGCTGAAAGCTATCGTTTTGACCGGTTTGATCTTGGAGACAATTTTCTTCAGCGATGCGTCCTCGAGGCGCAGGAGCGGCTTGTCTGGTGGCGCTGTACCAGCGAGAAACAGGTACTCTATCAGGCCGACGAAGCGGTTGTGGGCTCTGGGCAGGCGTGCCGCTGGATCTATGGTGATTAGTTTGTTGTGGCGGGTGTGGACGTAGATCTTCAACAGGCTCTCACGGTTGAGCGGCGTGTCCATGGCGAAGAGCAGGCAGGCGTGTACGATGTCCGGCCTCCCGCGGCGGTCGCTATCCGGCAGCCCCTTCATCGCCGGGTAGTGGAGGTTCGAGTCGAGCAAAAGCTCGGTCGGGCGCCTGCCGCGGCGCCGGGCGTGCCATATTATCACGCGGTGCCGCGCGATTTCCTTGGGCACCGTTTCGAGCTCGCAGTCCGCCAAAATCAAATGCAGCATTTAGATACCAATGAGAACTTGCGAAATACCTATTTAATCTGTGGTGCGGCCGCCGGGATTTGAACCCGGGCTACAGCCTTGGAAGGGCTGAGTCCTAGACCAGGCTGGACCACGGCCGCACTGTTTAACAATTGAACTCCAGTTTAAATTAAACTTCTATTTCAACAAAGAGAGCAAGGCCGAAGCCACGACCGAAAGGACGAAGAGGGCAATGACTATCAACACCAAAAGCGTTTTCGTGCTGTCTTTCATGCCGCTCACCTTGCAGAATTTATATGTGGCGGGGATATAACCCATTTGTATAAGATTGGAAATCAATCAAAAATGGTGATGTTTTGTCGATCGAGGGATACGTGGATTATAAGAGCAGGGAATTTTGCAACGACGTGAAATGCCCGGTGCAACTGGAGCTGAACGCTCGAAAGCCGGGCTCGAAGGAGTATGAAGAAATAAGGCAGACCTGTAGAACGAGCTGCAGACACACGACGTGGGAGTTTCATCATTGGTTGATAGAGAAAGGATATTTAATCGTGAGACCTGAAAAATAGGTGGTGTTACTATGGATTGGGGTATGAAGAACAGGCTCTCGCAGTTGATTCAACGTGACGGCAGGGCGATGTTTTTGCCTATAGATCACGGGTACTTCCAGGGCCCCACGACGAAGCTGGAGGTGCCGGGCAATACCATCGAGCCAATCTTGCCATACGCGGACGCAATCATGCTTACAAGAGGGATACTCCGCGCATGTGTCGATCCGACTAACACGAAGCCCGTCATCCTCAGGGTCTCGGGCGGCACGAGCATGGCAAGGAAGGAGGAGCTCGACCATGAGGGCATCACAACTTCGGTGAGGGAGGTGATACGTCTCAACGCCTGCGCCGTTTCTATGTCAATTTTTGTGGGAGCCCCAAACGAGCACCAAACGCTGCTGAACCTGTCCAATCTCGTCAATGAGTGCGAGGAGTACGGCATCCCCGCGATGGCTGTGACGGCAGTCGGGACGGAGCTGGAAAAGAGGAACGCAAGATATCTAGCCTTGGCTTCTAGGATCGCAGCGGAGCTCGGGGCGCGGGTCGTGAAGACTTACTATGTCAAGGAGGGCTTCGAGAAGGTCGTCCGCGGATGCCCTGTGCCGATAGTCATCGCTGGTGGACCGAAGGTGGACACTGAAATTGAAGTTTTCGACTGGATCTACGATGCCCTCCAGAAAGGCGCGATAGGCGTGAACTTGGGGAGGAACATCTGGCAGCACGACTACCCAGTCGCGATGGCCAAGGCGATTCGTGCGATAATTCACGGAAATGCTACTCCAAAAGAGGCGCAGCAGATATTCGACGATGTCAAAAGTGGCAAGGAATGAGGGCGCAATGAAAATGCGCAAATCTTGGCGAGAAAAATTAGAAAATCCTCCAAAGGGTTTGCCCAAGATAGTTAAAGGTCCTCCAAAGTGGGAGAAAACGTTTGGAGGCAGAAGAGTACTCATAGCCACGCCGCTCTTAGTCGATGCGTTAATACGCAAGGTCAAAAAGGGAAAACTTGTAACAGTAAACCAAATTAGAGAACGTCTCGCAAAAGATTTCAAAGCAGATTCAACTTGTCAAATTACCACAGGTATTTTTATTCGGATAGTTTCCGAGGTGGCAGAAGAAGAACTGAAGATTGGCAAGAAACAGGTGGCGCCCTACTGGCGGGTGCTTCGGGAGGGCGGCTGCCTCAATGAAAAGTACCCTGATGGAGCAAAGGCGCAGGCGGCTCGCTTGAAAAATGAGGGGCACGCGATAGAATCGAAGGGCAAAAAAATTGTGGTTAAGGATTTTGAGAAGCACCTGCAGAAATTATAGCGGCGCCGAAAAATCCTTTAAGTCAAAACCGTTAAAGCCGTTCATGCGCGTCGCAATGTATTACAACAACAAGGATGTTCGTCTGGAGGAGATGCCCAAGCCGAAGATCGGCCCCGGCGAGCTGTTGGTAAAGGTGTTGGCGAGCGGCATCTGCGGCAGCGATGTGATGGAATGGTACCGCATCAAAAGCGCCCCCCGTGTACTTGGTCATGAGATTGCTGGCGAAATCGTTGAGGTTGGCAAAGGAGTGGAGAGTTACAAAGTTGGAGAAAGGGTTTTCGTTTCCCACCACGTCCCCTGCAACAAGTGTAGGTATTGCTTGGGCGGCCAGCACACCGTGTGCGATACCCTGCGCACGACCAATTTTGACCCTGGCGGTTTCGCGGAGTACGTGCGGGTCCCGAAAATTAATGTGGAGAATGGTACCTACCGCCTGCCCAAAGAGATCTCGTTCGAAGAGGGAACGTTTATTGAACCTTTGGCTTGCGCCGTAAGGGGGCAAAGGATCGCGAACGTGAAACCAGACCACACCGTGCTCGTGATCGGCAGCGGTATTGCGGGGCTGCTAAATATCAAATTGGCCCGTGTTCGAGGGGCCAGGCGAATTATTGCCACAGACATAAGCGAATACCGCCTCGAGGCCTCAAAAAAGTTTGGGGCAGGCGCCGTCATAAATGCGAAAGAGGACGTCCCCGCCAAACTGCGTCAGCTTAATGAAAATAGGCTCGCCGACCGCGTGATAGTCTGCACTGGAGCCCTGCCAGCGATCACCCAAGCGTTACAGTCAGTAGATAAAGGAGGAACGATATTGTTTTTCGCTCCGACAGCTCCAGGCGTCGAGATCCCGCTGCCATTCAACGAGATTTGGTTCAAGTGCGCGGCGATGACGACTTCCTACGCTGCGGCCTCCGAGGACATAAAAAATGCGATAGAATTGATTCGTACTCGCAAAGTTCGCGTGAGTGACATGATTACACACAGGCTTGGCTTGGCAGAAACTAGCCGCGGATTCAAACTTGTGGCCGAGGCTAAAGAATCAATCAAAGTGATTATCGAGCCACAGAGATGAACTGCCCCCAAAAATCCATGTTTCATTGGTTTATGTAGTGTTACTATATGCCTTATATAGCATTGCTACATAGTCAGAAAAGATAAATATGGAATGCAAACGTGTCGAGTGGCGGGCCCACATGCACAAGGAGATGCGGCGGGGTTTTCTGAGCATGTGGATCCTCTGGACATTGAAGAAGAAAGGGGTCCCGATGTACGGTTACGAGATTATCCAAGCATTTCGAACAATGGCAAGAGGTAAATGGGTGCCAAAAGCAGGAACGATATACCCGATTTTGCGGCGGCTTGAGGAGCGCGGGTTCGTGAAGAGTACTTGGACGGCTCGCAAAGCGAGGGGACCACGTCGCAGATATTACAAAATCACCAGGGAAGGAGAAAAGGCAGCGAAGATTGTATTTTCTGAGTTGAGGAAGTTGATGGTTGGATTCAGAGAGTTCCTCCACGAGCTTTTTGGAGTTGACTAGATGAAAGCTGGACATGCGATAGAAACACACGGCTTGACGAAAAAATTCAACGGGGTCACAGCAGTGAATCACGTTTCCTTCGATGTCAAGGAGGGCGAGATATTCGGCCTGCTGGGACCAAACGGTGCTGGCAAAAGCACGACAATAAGGGTGCTTTGCACGCTGACTAGACCGACGGGGGGCACCGCCAAAGTCGGTGGTTACGACATAGTGAAAGACGATAGCAAGGTAAGAGAACTCGTTGGTCTGGTATCTGAAAAAATGATTATGTACGACCGATTGACCGCTAGGGAGAATCTAAAGTTCTTCGGAAAATTGTACAATATCCCAAATGATGTGCTGGAGAGCAGGATCAAGGAAATGCTTGAACTCGTCCATATGGAGAAATGGCAAAACAAGCAGGTGGGAACATTCTCGACCGGCATGAAACAGAGAATTAATGTGATAAGAGCGCTCCTCAACATGCCCAAGATACTATTTATGGATGAGCCCACGCTCGGCTTGGATCCGCAATCGAGCAGCGAAATCCGTGAGTTCGTGCGCAAACTTAACCGGGAGAGAAAAATAACGATAATCCTCACAACGCATATGATGGTGGAAGCAGACATGTTATGCGATCGAATTGGCATTATGGACTACGGAAAGATAGTCGCTCTCGACACTTCATCTAACTTAAAAAAGCTAGTCTCCGACGGAAACACTTTAGAATTGAACATTTCCAACCTCAACGGCAAGTTGCTATCACTGATAAAATCGGTGAGGTCTGTTAAATCTGTCGTTAGGGAAAACGGGACGCGCGTTAAAGTCCGCGCCAAGAGAAGTGGAGCGTTTGACGATATAGTCGATGTAATACGGGCAAATAATGGGAAAATAGTCTCGATAAACAGCCTTGAACCCACGCTCGAGGACGTATTTTTGCACCTTACCGGACATGAGGTGAGGGAGCAGGTTTCCGACAAAGTTGAGGCTGGATTCAGACATGGACATGGGGAAGGGGCAAAGCCAAGGATAAGGTGATACCATGGGCGTAAAGAGGACGCTTTCTCATAGTTTGTGGATTGCTTGGAAAGATTTGTTAGAACTCACTAGAGTTAAAATGTTGTTGGTGATGCTAGTTTTGATGCCGCTCCTCATGATGTTGATGGTCGGTTATGTGTTTCCAAGCACCAGTTCAATCAATCACTTGCCAGTTGGATTAGTAAACTTAGATGCGGGTAATGATAACTCTCCAAGCCAAATTTTTGTAGGGCAGTTAAAGGTGATAAATAACTCAACGGGTATGATGAATCTCAGTAGCGCTACTAGTTTCGCCGACGTCAAAACCAAAATTCAAAATGGCGATATTTATGGCGGCATAATCATACCGGAAAATTTCTCAGAAAATTTGATGACGGGTAAACAGGCAACCATAACAATAATCACGGACCAATCTAACCCCCAAATCTCAATGATGATGCAGGGTGTTTTGACACAAGTCATTGACCAGATGGGCACCGAGCTAGCCAAACAAAACCTCGGTACAGAAAACTACCAAGCAACGTTAACAAAAATAGAACCATATAACGTCCAGATAAGTGGGATTGTGCCGGGAAATCCGAACTATTTCCAGTTTGTTGCACCGGGGATAATAGCAATGGTAGTAATGATGTCTCTGATGACGGCACTGCCTCGTGCTATCTCCCATGAGAAAGAGGTGGGTACTCTGGACGGCATGATGGCAGCGCCAGTCAATAGGCTGTCAATACTGCTCGGAAAAACTATTGCCCAGATAGTCAGGGGGATGATTCAAGGGATAATCATACTTGTATTAGCAGTGGTTCTTTTCGGCGTTACCATCGAGGGAAGCATTCCACTGATTTTCGCCTTGTTATTGCTGGGGGTATTCAGCTTTGTGGGCTTGGGCATTGTGATTACATCCTTCGCGAAAAATGAGGAAACGGCGGCCATGATGATGATGACAATTATGTTTCCCATGATGTTCTTGAGCGGGGTATTCTTCCCAATACAGCAGATGCCTGGGTTCATGCAGAGCATCTCAAAGGCGCTTCCATTAACGTACGCGACAACAGCTTTGAGAAAGGTCATGACGCTTGGAGCTGGGATACCGGCCATAGCTACTGAGTTGGCGGTGTTGATAGGATTCGGAACCGTAATGATACTAATTGCAGTGCCTGTCTTCAAAAGAGCGATGACGAAATAATAGAGATGTGAACCATGAAAACGGCGTATGCGATAGAGACGCACAACTTGACTAAAAAATTCGGCAATTTAACTGCAGTCAATCGTGTTAATCTAGAAATAAAAGACGGCGAGATTTTTGGCCTGCTTGGGCCGAACGGCGCGGGGAAGACGACCACCATGCAGATGCTGACGGGCAACCTGGCGCCCAGTACCGGCAGCATCAGTATCTGCGGCATCGATCTGCTGGAGCGCCCCACTGCCGCGAAGGCCCGCATCGG
>JBGPSS010000046.1:0-7952 GCA_041490225.1 Hadesarchaea archaeon | reverse complement strand
CGCACCTGTCTGTCCATGAAGTTTATCCGCCGTAGCACGTTCAAAATGAGAGCTACGGTCAGCTCCGCCACCGCTTGAGTTGGGGCATCTGGGGTGGTTCTCACGGCGATCCCCCGCTTCCTGGCTGCTCCCACGTCAACATTGTCCAAGCCGGTACCACACCTGCTGATTGCTTTTAGGTCCGGGAGCTGTTGAAGTACCTCTTCCGTCAGGGGTTCAGTACCCGCTATGATGCCAACACACTCCTTAGCGAGCGTTGCCACCTCTTCTAGCTTCAATTTACGCCCGTACGGGTTGAGGACAACTTCAAATCCGTTGGATTCCAGCAAGCGTACTGGGGATTTGTCATATTCCGCAAAAGAGCTAGTAGAGATAAATACCTTCAAAATACTCCCCTGGTTTTGACATTAATTGTTGTTTTTTTAACTACCGCAATCAATGTATCGCAATACCAATGTTGTTTGAGAGCTTCTTTGTACTTTTGCTCCAATTCTTGCCCAAAAATGTGGGTGTACTTCCCCAAACCACCAACTTCACCAGTAAGCATCCATGTTATATGATTAGACAAGTCGTACCGCTGTTCTGGATATATCTCATAATTATACCCAATTTTATCAAGCAAAAAAGATAGACTTTCTTTGGTGAAGTACCAGTGATGTATGATCTGCCAGTAAAACTTGTCAAAAGCGGGCACATGATAAAGCTCTAAAAGCGCGTCTGAGGCTGATGGTACTTCAAATATCATTATTCCGCTAGATGCGACCAAAGCCATGCACTTTTTCAAAAAATCCTCAGGATTTCTTATGTGTTCCAGAAGATAATAATGGATGGCCATGTCAAAGTCCTTATTATGTAAGGCTAGCTCATCCACGGAAGGGTAAACTTCGATCTTATTAGAAGCGATGAAGTTCCTAAATTCCTCTGATGGTTCTACACCTACAGTATAGTGCCCTCTTTTCTGCAAAGGATATAACATGAAGCCAGACGAACAACCGATTTCCAAGATCTTCATCCCCCCTCTTGGAAATTTGTCAAGAAAAGGTAGTCGGCGATCCACTTCACGCTGATTCATTTCAACATGTTTTTGTGGACCTGACCAACCCGTTTGCTTTGACCTGACTGCCATATATTTTTCAAATTCTTTCCTGTAGAACTGGCTTTCTTCCTCTTCTGAGGGAATGGGATAAAGATAAATCGCCCCACATTTTTTGCATTGCCAAAAATGATGCTCCTTCGTTCCACCACAAACATGATGTCCTTTGATAAATTGGAGATCTTCATCCGCCCCGCATAATCTACATTTTGGGATGTTGTTCATTTGGCATCCCTACTTTCGCTCGTTTTTGCCCAATCGATCATGGGCCTTAGCCCCTCTTCTAACGTATATTTTGGCGAAAAACCAAGTTCATTTTGAATCCTTGAAACATCAGCATAGATCCCAAACTGGTCGCCTGGTGTCGAACTAGTTTCTATGACGGGTTTGTGAATTCCGCTCAAATCCATAAGCTTTTTCAGGAGTTCTTTCACCGTCGTTCGCTTGCCTGTTCCAACGTTGAAAATTTTACCGACCGCGTCAGCCGATTTAAGGGACAACATGACCGCATCCACTACGTCCTCAACGTATATCAAATCACGAAATCTATCCAATGGCCCCTTGACTATTATCTTGTCATTATTCAGCAGCTGGGCAAGATATATGCTGACCATTCCTTGCTTCAGATTGCCCATATTTTGTCTCGGACCAT
The DNA here is from genome assembly GCA_041490225.1 of Hadesarchaea archaeon. Classification (GTDB taxonomy): domain Archaea; phylum Hadarchaeota; class Hadarchaeia; order Hadarchaeales; family Hadarchaeaceae; genus DYFS01. The sequence goes on along the minus strand of JBGPSS010000046.1, from coordinate 6,207 downwards.
AAACATTAAAAAATCTTAGGATAGTCGGTTTCAGTCCCTTTTTTTCATAAATTTTCAAATACTTCTCACTTGCTAACTTTCCCACGCCGTAAAACGAAAGGGGTTCGCAACGAGAATCCTCTTTTACGGGTAACTCGGTGACAACCCCATAAATTGACATGCTACTTGCATAAATGAATCGTTGGCATCTATTCTCCAAAGCAAAATTGCATAATCTAAGTGTTGACTCCACATTAGTTTGCAAGTCATATATCGGGTCTTCGAAGCTGATCTCTCCAGAAGATTGGGCGGCCATATGGATAATGGCATCAAATTTGATTTTTGCCAAGCTCGCCAATATCGTTGGATCTTGACAATTTCCATAAACAAATGTGGCTTCAGCAGGGACATTCTCTTTGAATCCTGTTGATAAATTATCTATAATCCACACACCGTTATTTTCGTTAATCAACCTCTTTGCGATATACGACCCAATGAAACCTGCGCCGCCAGTTACGAGAAAGTTACCCATTTACAGCCTCCCCATATAAGATCCCAAAATCGTGTCATTCGCCATCAATTTTTCTACCTTCTTCAAGTCTTCTATGGTATCGATGCTGTAGGTGCTGAAATTTGTTCGCGCCATCTTTACCTTATAGCCATACTCTAAAGCTCTCAACATGTCTACAGACTCTATGATCTCAAGGGGAGTGGGGGAAAGCTTGGTGTATTTAATCAGGAAATCACGCCTAAACGGGATGATACACACTTGTTTGTACATGGGGACTTCTTTTGCACCTTTTTTCCAAGAAGGAATTGGTTCCCGTGAAAAATAAATGGCAAAGCCCTGCAAATCAGCTACAACTTTCACCTCGTTTGGATCATTGTGCTCTTCACGCGATTTTAATGGTGCCATTAGATTTACAACATGAATTGATTTATCTCCCAACATGGGCTTTATGGCTTCATCTATCATCTTCGGGTGGAGCATCGGCTCGTCCCCTTGAATCATCACCGCAATGTCTATCTTTTGTCCGGTTTCCCGCTCGATCTTTAACATCGCCTCAGCCGTCCTATCTGATGCCCTCTCATGAGTACTAGCGGTCATTGCAATTTTCCCACCGATAGATGTGACATAATTGGCAATTTCTCGATCACATGTCGCTACGTATACTTGCCTCAAAGTTTTGTTCATCTTACTTCTAAAGTACACGTGTCCTACCATTGGGATTCCATGAATTTTGGCCATCGGCTTTCCTGGGAAACGACTCGATGCCATTCTCGCAGGGATAATCCCAACTATATTCATGGTGATAGCCGTCTTTTAGCAGATTCTACCGCCTTTTTGCACGACTGTCCTAAAAACAGCGTATCGAGGCCAAATGCCAAGAATTTGTATCCCTCTTTGATTTTTGCTAATAGCGCATCTACATCTGGTGGTATGACATGAAAACCGGCAGGTATCTGCAGTCTTTCAGATGCTTTCATTATCCTCTTTAGAGCGGAGGTCATATCTGGATGGTTGAAATCTCCAGGCCGCCCCATAGAACCAGATAGATCATAAGGGCCTACAATAAAGGCATCGACTCCCTTCACCCGTAGAATATCTCCCAAATTTTTAACTGCTTGGATACTCTCAATCTGGACAACAACCACACTTTCTTTGTTTACCCATTCTTTGTATTTCTCAAATTCCATACCATAACCTTGGGCCCTTGCAAGACCAACACCTCTTGTCCCCAATGGCGGATACTTGACCGCATGAACAGCTCTTACAGCATCTTCCTTACTGTTAACTGACGGAACAATGACGCCGTGAGCGCCCGTATCCATAGCGCGCTTTATCGAGTTTGGATTATTTTCCCCCACCCTTACTAAGGGCACGCACCCAGCTAGTTCTATGACTTGGACAAGTTGCTGGGCTTGATGGAGCGTGATTGCGCTATGCTCCATATCCACCGTCAACCAGTCAAAGCCTGATTTTGCCATAATCTCGGCGATAGCTGGGTGGCCAAGTGTGATCCATGACCCAATCGTAACAGTCTGCGTTTTGAGTTTATTCTTTAAGGAAATCCGATTTGTCATGATTTAAGATTTACAGGTCGGGATTTTAAAGGTTCCTTTGTATATTGAACTAGGTATTAATAAATTGCCGCACTCTTTTTACTCTCCTACTTATTAAGTATACGTAACGAAAAAAACATGGGGACTAGAAGGGGTACTGAATGAAAGGACTGATCTTATCTGGCGGTCATGGGACGAGATTAAGGCCCATCACATTTTCACAGCAGAAGCAGCTAATCCCCGTGGCAAATAAGCCGATTTTATTCTACTGCATCGAGGATCTGATAAACGCGGGCATAAAAACTATCGGCATCGTCGTTGGTCCAAACAAAGAGCAGGTAATGGATGCCGTTAGATCTGTTGATTGGGGCGCCGACATAGAGTTCATCTCCCAGGATTACCCAAGAGGGTTGGCCCACGCAGTGAAAGTATCGAAGGATTTCTTGGGCGATGACAAATTTGTCATGTATCTGGGAGACAATTTGTTAAAGGGTGGCTCACGCGGCTTTATAAATGACTTCGCCCGTTCAGCGGCGGCAGCGAGTCTACTGATAACAAAAGTTGACAACCCCCAAGACTACGGGCAAGCATTGATAGATGAACGTGAAAAAATTATTATTAAATTAGTCGAAAAACCGAGAGAAACTTTATCAAACCTCACCCTTGTCGGCGTTTACGGATTAACACCTGTTATTTTTGAAGCGATAGATAACATTAAACCCTCTTGGAGAAACCAATTGGAGATTACGGATGCTTTACAGTGGCTGGTCGAGAATGGCCATACGGTAGAGTACAGGATGGTTGAGGGGTGGTGGAAAGATACCGGGAGGCCAGAGGATATCCTAGAAGCGAATCATTTGGTTCTGGATGAGCTAAAGCCAGAGAGTAAAGGAAAGGTTGAAAACAGTGTGATAAAAGGTAGGGTAAGTATCGGGAAGAATTCGACAGTAAAAGACAATTCGGTTATAGAAGGGCCGGCAATAGTAGGCGAAAATTGTGCGATTTCAAACGCCTACATTGGCCCATACACGAGCATAGGCAACGGTTGTCAAATAACTAGCACGGAAATAGAGAATTCAATTGTGATGGAAGGCACGAAAATAACAGATGCTGGAAAAATCGTTGAAAGTTTAATTGGAAAAAATGCAACTATTGAAAAAAGTGATGGTTTCTCGAGAGGGGGGAGATTTATCATTGGCGATAGTTCAAGGGTGAGGACATGATAGAAGGCGTAAAAATCAAAAATTTAAAAGTAATATCAGACGAAAGAGGATGGCTGGCTGAGATTTTAAGATGCGATGACGAAATATTCGAGAAATTTGGACAGGTGTACGTCACCGCCGCCTACACAGATGTGGTGAAAGCGTGGCACATGCACAAGAAACAAACCGACAACTTGGTGTGCGTAAAAGGGTGTGCCAAACTCGTGCTCTACGACGGCAGGAAGGGCTCAAAAACCGAAGGGGAGATAAACGAATTCACCATTGGGGAAAAGAATCCACTTCTGGTAAAAGTCCCGCCTGAAGTTTGGCACGGTTTTAAAGCAATCGGCGAAACAGCGGTTGTCGTAAATGTCCCCACCGCGCTTTACAATTATAAAAATCCGGATGAACACAGATTGCCGCCTGGCACCGACAAAATACCCTACGACTGGAAGCTGAAACCAGGGCTAAAACATGGATGAATTGGGAACATGAAAATTCTCATTACTGGTGGAGCTGGATTTATAGGGAGCAACTTCGTCCATTTCATGCTCCGACAGCATCCGAGGAACCAAATTGTTGTGCTTGATAAGCTAACTTATGCTGGAAATCTTAACAATCTCAAGACCGCGATGAAAAAAATCGAATTCATCAAGGGAGATATCTGCAACAGGAAACTCGTTGAAAAAGTAGCGAATGGGATTGACGTGATTATAAATTTTGCAGCGGAAAGCCATGTCGATAGATCGATTGCGGAACCAGAGCCATTTTTGACGACGAATGTTCTTGGCACCCAAGTGCTACTGGAGGCAGCAAGGAGATTCGATCACGAGAAGTTCGTTCAAATCTCGACCGACGAAGTTTATGGCAGCGTATTCAGGGGCTCTTTTAGAGAGGAGGATTTGCTTAGGCCATCCAGCCCGTATGCGGCGAGCAAAGCCGCCGCCGACATGTTGGTCCACTCCTATTTTGTCACGTATGGTCTGCCTGTGCTCATCATCCGAAGTACGAACAATTTTGGCCCTTATCAGCATCCCGAAAAGTTAATACCAAAATTGATCGTCAATGCAATGTCTGATAAGCCCCTCCCGATTTACGGCGACGGAAAAAACGTGAGGGATTGGCTTTACGTGATCGACAACTGCGAAGCCATCGACCTCGTGCTGAGAAAGGGGAAAAGCGGGGAAATTTACAATGTTGGCGCGGGGAACGAGAAGATGAACTTGGAGCTCACAAACCTCATCCTGGAGGAGCTTGGCAAACCGAAGAGCTTGATAAAATTTGTGAATGATAGGCCCGGACATGACTTGAGGTATTCACTGAACTGCGGCAAGATTAGGAAATTAGGATGGCGGGCAAAGACTAGTTTTGAAGATGGAGCACGAAGGACGATAAAATGGTATAAAGAAAATAAATGGTGGTGGGCCCCTCTTGTCAACTAAAATCACGATTCCAGTTCAAAGGCCATCGATTGGCAGAGAAGAGTTGGCTGCGGTTGAAAAGGTATTTGAATCAGGATGGCTTGGCATGGGCTCCGTGGTAAAGGAGTTTGAAGGCGCCGTTTCTAGTTTTCTTGGAGTTCGGCACGTGATAGCTACGAATACCGGGACTACGGCGCTTCACCTCGCATTGGACTCAATCGGCCTGAGCCCCAGCGACGAAGTAATCGTGCCATCGCTCACCTATGTAGCCACCATCCAAGCGATCACTGCAGCGGGGGCAGTTCCAGTATTTTGTGACGTTGAAGAAGGCACGCTAAATATGGATTTATCTGATGTCGAGGAAAAAATCACTGATAAAACCAAAGCGATTGTACCAGTTCATTACCGCGGCATGCCCTGCGACATGGATGGTCTGTTAAAGCGCGCTGACGAGTTTGGTTTGCGGGTGGTTGAAGACGCCGCGCATGCGTTTGGATCCTATTACAAAGGCAAAAGAATCGGGTCTTTCGGCGACCTTACCTGTTTTAGCTTCGACCCCGTTAAAAATGTCACGTGTGGGGAAGGCGGCGCGATTACCACCCAAAAAACCGAATTTGTAGACCTTTTACAACGGAAACGAATTTTGGGGATTGACAAGGATACATGGAGCAGGTATCACGACAAAAGGAGCTGGTTCTACGATGTCACTACTCAAGGCTATCGGTATCACATGAGCAACATCAACGCGGCGATCGGCCTCGTGCAGCTTAAAAAATACGATAAACTGAATGCAATGAAAATCGCCATCGCAAAAATTTACGACAAAGAATTTGCTGGATTAGGAAAATTTGAATTATTACGGACCGATTATGATGGGTTAAGCCTTTTTATCTACGTCATAAAGGTGCGAGAGGATCGGGAGAAATTGATGAAATTTCTGGAGGAGCGTGGCATCGGTACTGGAATTCACTATATCCCCTGTCATCTCTTCAGCTTTTACAGGCGGAAAGGGGTCAAGTTGCCGGTAACTGAAAAAGTTTACAAACAAATCCTAACCCTCCCGCTTTTCCCCGACATGACTGATAAGCAAGTCGAGCGCGTAATTTCTGCCATCAAAGAGTGGCATGGCTAAGCAAATTTTAGGAATAGATTTGCAATGATGATGCCTTATTATGAGCAAGCAAGAAAAAGAAGTTTGAGACCATGCCAAAAATTAGCGCCATCATCCCGATTTACAATGCGGAGAAGTATCTCTCAGAAACCATTGAATCAGTTATGGCTCAAACGTACTCGGATTGGGAGATAGTTGCTGTTGACGATGGCTCGACAGATAAAACCCCAGAAATATTAAAAGACTACAAAAAGAAATTATCCAAAAAATTATGTGTTATCACACAAAAAAATTCTGGCGTTTCTATTGCGCGGAACACGGCAATTGCCGCTGCCGGAGGAGAATATATTGCATTCTTGGATCACGATGACCTGTGGTTACCAGAGAAGTTAGAAAAACAGGTTAAGCTTTTAGACTCGAACAAAAAACT
>JBGPSS010000045.1:0-8016 GCA_041490225.1 Hadesarchaea archaeon | reverse complement strand
CGCATTCCGCCGCACGATCGTGTCCCCCACCCCCAATGCCTCCTTGCTCAGGATAAAGTTTCTGCAGACGGTTAGCCAACTCGCTACACATCGCTCCGCAACCGACCAGCCCGCCTCCACCACGCATAGAGATGTGCACACCTCTATCTTTTGGGCAGAACACTATCACCATAGTATGTGGATAACCAGACTCTCGCTTCAAAGGCTCCAAACGCGCAGATGCGACGTATGGTAAAAGTGCCGGGAAAGGCGCCCCATGCATCGCCGTGGCCTCCCTCGCGAACAGTATGTAAATGCCAACTCCGTTTATCTCACCGAGCAGAACAGAAGCGTTCTCCGCTCGCTTACTCAACAGGTCCCAATCCCTCTTGTAATACTCAAAAACACTCACAAGTTTTTCTCCGTCCGGCAAACTGCCCATAAAATCCGATAAAGAACGGAACTTTTCAACTTTGGCGCGCTTGCTCAGAAAAGCCGACAATATCTCAAACACAAAGCCTGGCCCATAATCCACATCGATGTTTTCGTGCACACGGGCGTACATGTGAGCTAGACAACCCACATGTAGAACTTCAGCTATCTGATTTATCAGTGCGGTCCTCTCCCTATCTACAATGTCGAAAATTGTCGCACGATCCAACCTAGGCTCAAACATGTTAGAGAACTCTTCCTGCATACGAGTGACGAAAGGTTTGACAAAATCTACGGATGTCTTTTGTACAGGATCGAACGCGAAGTCTCCCCTGCATCCCAATAATGCGGCGAAATCGTCGCACTCATCGGCCAACTTAAGTTTGCTGCTTACCATGTGGCAGAGTAAGGAAGCTGCAGATGGAACAGACTGCTCCGCAGATGGATTGAACAGCACACAACGCTTCGGCATGCCATCGTTTGGATGATGGTCGATAATCACAACCTGTTTTACCATTCCCAAAAAATCATCGTAGTAATCGAACGTGCCTTTATCCGTCAATAAAAGCATGTCAAACGAATCGGATTCAAGCGCCCTCTGAAGTTCTTGGGCGGTGAGCCTGAAGTGAGGCGGAAGCTTAGTGACAACCTCAGCGTTCGTGTATTGCTGGAGTAATCTCCGCATGATGACTGCGCTACCGATACCATCGAGATCGTTGTGAGAAAAGTTCAGCACCCGCGGACTTTTAATTTTTTTTAGACTCTTCAGCGCTTCGAGGACGTGGATAAATCCGTTATCGGTCGCAGATAGATGCTGCACTTGTTCTGAGTAAAGCATCATGTACCACCAGCTTCCGTCAAAGCTTGGTCCAGTTTTGCTATAAACTCATCCATGCGCTCGCGTGGTACTCTGGCCGCGGCTGCCACGTCATGCCCCCCACCGCTGCCCCCAACATCAGCTGCAACCTTCGATAATACGTCACCGACTTTCAAGCCCTGCATCGCCAACCCAGGCGTTGCTCTTACTGATATTTTTACATCGCCTTCCTCACCATCAGCTATCCCGACCACTGGCTTGTCGATAGCTATCAGTCCCGACTCCATTGCCAAAGAAATTGCCTCTCCTACCATCATCGGTTCGATCTCATCCGCAGTGTAGATGTAGCGCATCCTTGGTGTCACCTTGAATGCTTCCACCTGAGCGTTGAGCTTGCTCAGCGTCCGCATCATCTGTTCCAAATATCTACCAAGCAATCCCCGCGCTTCGTTGTAAGCGGCTCTATCCCCAAGCGTAGCGGCAAAACCTATCTCTGGCTTGCGAAGCCTTCCGCACGCATCCAACATCGCCGAATATTCTCGGATATCTCGTGGGCCGGCTATGCTATTGATCGTCAGCTCGTAGACCATGCCCCATAGGGTGTGACAAAATTCCTCATTGGTGGCTACCTGACCTACATTCGCATATATCGCGTCTCTCACCTTCCTTTCAATTTCGGAGCCAAGCTCGGCAAAACTCGCATTCAAGGAGATACCTAATCCACCAATCAATTCTCTACATTCGGAGAGGTTACCAGACAGGTTTGGAAGGTACGGTCGTATGCACAGCCGTAGACATTCCACGACTGGCGAAAGCTCTCGTCCAACCAACTTCAAACCATCGTTTGTCCTTATCAGGCCAAAATCGATTGCCTTCTTCACCAGCACTTCGTTGACCCCAGTGAAACCCGAAAAAAATTCTTGACGGTCACCTAGCGCGCCGACAATCGCCAACCCAATGAGCGACCTGAAATTTTTGTCAATGTTTTCTACCACTGAATATGTAGTGCCAGCTGCCCCGACATCTTTTGCTCCATTCAGACCGCATGCGTGCGGGTTGAGGTAGGCGAGTTTCGAAAGCTCTGGAAATTCTCCAGGGTGATGGTCGAGTATCAAAACATCGCGTCCCGCCCCGAGTATGAATTTGTGTATAGCAGCCATCTGCCCGGTTCCTTGATCCATAAAAACAAACAGGTCGTAATCTTCCTTGCCGAGCTCGGCTATCTCCTCAGGCTTAAGCGGTCTGGTGAACTTGATGTGGAATGGAACGTTGTATGTGTAAAGACACCGCGCCAAGATTGCGCCGGCTGCTATGCCATCTGAATCCGTGTGAGTTATAACTTTGACCCGACTATCGCCAGTAAGGTGTCCTTTGAGAAACGCTGCGGCTGTCTCCGACGCCCGCTGGAACCTCCTGATTTCCGCGCGACCCACATTTTGCACCTTTCTAACGTATCAAGAGGGCGGCCCTCTCCGGCGCATATCGCCAGCCCTCCGGCAACTTTCCGTTCTTGACGTAATATTTCGCCAACTTTTGAATCCTGGCCTCGATTACTCCGAGAGATCGCCTCGATGGTTGATCGTTTTTGTTTTTCTCCAAGTGCTTGTGCAACATGACCGCTTTCCTTATCAAACCCGTCAAATCCTCTGGTAAGCTTGGCCCTACGCCACGAGCAGATAAAATCTGGGCGATGCTCTTGCCAGTGGCCTGTTTCACGTTGGGTACGCCGTGCTGGTCGCGCAATATCATTCCTATCTCGCTCGGGTAGCGACCTTCCTTGGCGAGTTTCAACACGAGCTCCTCGATATCTTGCCCAGAAAGCCCAGACGACCTAGCCACAGACCTTTGATAGTCGGCCATTTTTTACCCTCGACATCAAACCGTTTTCCTTTGTACGTACCACTTAAGAAACTTTCTCATAGCTTTTGCACGATGGGAATACTTGTTTTTCTCCACGGTCGGTATCTCTGCAAATGTTCTGCCATCACCACGTTCTGGTGTGAAAATTGGGTCGAACCCGAAGCCCTGCGAACCCTTTGGCTTGGTTGTGATGCTTCCGCACACCTTGCCGCTAAAGATGCGAAGTGTTGTCTTGGGCTCACAGTAACTGACAGCAGAGCGGAACTCCGCACGCCGATCTTTTGCACCCGCCATTAGCTTTAACAGACCTTCTTTACATATCGTGCGGAACACATAGTTCGAGTACGGCCCGGGGAAACCGCGAAATGCTCGCACGAACAACCCCGCGTCTTCGACGAAACATGGCTTGCCCAAGATCTTGCAAGCTTCCTTAGCGCTGAAGCCAGCAATATCTTCAAGATCATCCGCCTGAATCTCATCGCATTGAACATCACACATCTCAAGCTTCACGCTGTGCTTCGCTGCAATCGCTCTTACTTCCTCGAACTTGTGACGGTTGCTCGTGGCGAAAATCAGTGCCATGTTCGTTCCTCCTTCGGTACGTAGCGCCCTCTCTTATCAATCTCCTCAACGCGCTTTATAACCTCGCGCGCACCCTTGCCAAACTCTCGCGTATAGCCGGCGATAACAGCACGATAGGCCTCGTCTGTCACCTTGAAATGGATGCTCTGCAACGCACGCTTAAGCAGGTGCAGGTCGACGCCCTTGGCTTCGAGCGATGGGTTGTATTCGCCAAGCCCGAAGTCGACGAAGTAAACCTTGCTATCACGTGTCAGAATCATGTTTGATGTCGTGAGGTCGCCGTGGATTATTCCCGCTCGATGGAGGCGGGCCACCTGCCTGCCGATCACATTGCAAAGCCTGCGCCTAGCTTCAGGCTTCAATTTGTCCAATATCAACTTGACTTGCCTACCATCGACGAACTCCATTACGATGCGCATGCCCACGCGATCTACCTCATAAACGATGGGCGTCGGGATTCCCACAAGTTTAGCATCAGCAAAAAGCTTAGCCTCAAGCGCCGTGCGGCTTGAACGCAGCTGCTCGTCCAGCTCTGAAACACGGTAGCTCTTTTTTATGCGGTACTTGACTATGACTTTGCCCTCGCCGGCGGTATGAAGTATCCTTGAAAAATTTTCAAGGTAAAGGTTCGCTTCTGCACCCTTTTTTATCAGCGCCATACCACATCCACCTCGTCCGCACGAAATCTTTGACGGACTTGAGTTTGAGCCAAGCTATGCTTGACGCCATGTTTGTGCATCAACAGTCCTGTCCATGCGATCATGACGCCATTGTCGGCGCAGAGCTTCATCGGTGGCACGTAAAACTTCGCTCCGCGTTCTTTCGCCATCAGCTCAAGCATCTCCCTGAGCCTAGAATTTGCCGCAACACCACCTGTCAACATGATTTCGCGCTTCTCAGTGTGTGCAACAGCTCGCTCGGTGACTTCAACGAGCGCGGCAAAAGCTGTCTCCTGCAAGCTGTAACAAAGATCGCGCAAGTCAGCACCTGTGCTACGCCTACGAACGGCCTCCGTCATCAACCCTGAAAATGAGAGATCCACGCCCTTGACGACATAGGGCAGATGGATGTAATGCTTGCCCTCACGCGCTAAACGTTCGACGTTCGGGCCACCTGGATGCTGAATGCCGACCTCTCGAGCGAAAACATCGAGGCAGTTGCCGACCGGGATGTCAAGCGTCTCTCCGAAAACACGATAACGTCCCGCATCGAACGCGATGACTTGACTGTTGCCTCCGCTCACATAGAGCGTCACAGGATTTCTAACTTTCTCTGTCAAACGGCCGATCTCCACATGAGCGATGCAGTGGTTTACGCCGATGATTGGCACATGGAGCCAAGCCGCTATCGCTCGAGCCGCAGTTGCCGCTGTTCGAAGACATGGGCCAAGCCCGGGGCCAAGAGAAAACGCGATTAGGCTGACATCTTCTAGGCTAATTTTCGCTTTTTTAAGTGCTCCGTCCAAAGTCGTGCGCGCATTTGTCGCATGAAACTGCGCTGCATCTCGAGGATGGATGCCCCCTTCCTCCGGCACATAGGTTCTTGAAATATTCGCCAAGATCTTCCCATTCGAGCCAACGATGCCAACTCCGAAGGTGTGCGCAGTACCTTCGATACCTAAACACAACATCTATGAACCCAAAACAATTCCTTCCGTGAACTCTTAAAGCGATTGAGGAAGTCAAAAATAGCTGCCGCTATACCAGCGAGAATGCCAAAGCCAAGAGTAAAAGAAGCTTTACTCGGTAACGACTTCAGCTATTGCAAATCTTTGTCGCAGTTCCTTTATGCGGACTTTTACTTCATCCCCGACGTTGACGCCGGGCACGAAGACCACGAAGCCCTGCACGCGAGCTAGTCCATCACTGCTCTTTCCCTTGCCCTCTATCTTAACGGTATGGACGTCGCCAACGTTTACGGGCGCCGGTGGCCCTCTTGTACCTCTTTGTCTGTACACTTCTCCAACTCCTGTTTTATGTCTAAACGAGTACTATTAAATATTGCCTCCGCGCAACTTGCCGCCGACTTTAAAAGTGATTTTGTACATTCATTAATGGCGAATGCATGTTCTTCAAAAGGATTTTTGGTAGGGACAAGCCCAAAGAGTTAAAAATTGAAAGTGTGCCCATCGAGGCCCTTCGAGAGCGGATAGGCGCGCTCAAAATGGAAAAGTTAGTAGCTGCTCAACCAAAACTAACTGCCGATTTTAACAAAATCGTTGAAAAGAAGGAGCGCATACTCTCCGGATTGAAAAACTTGGCTGTCGCCGAGTCAACTGAGGAAGTTCACGCGGGGCTGTATAAGGCAGTGGATGAAGCAAGACGACTTTTTATCGATAAGTTGACGCGCGCGCTCCAGAGCGTTCGCCCCCCGAACACGACTACTTCCTCTGACCTAATCACCTTCGACAGTTCTCTGACGAGAGCCGTCAACCTCATGACAGACGCTATCGCCGCCCATTACTACTACGTCGCGAGACTGTTCGCACAGCACCTACACATAATAAAATCATACTTACGGGAGTTGCAAAATTTTGCTAGAGATATACACATAATCGTAGAAAAGACTCTCTCCGAAATCCGTTCGTTAGAAGATGTTTCCTCGAAAATAATTCTACACATCGATCTCGTTAAACAAAGCGAGAATTTGCGCACAAACATTGCGCCGTTGGAGCAACGCGCCATCGATTTAGATGGACTCGCAAATACCGAAAGGGCCCAACTAGCTCAGCTCATAGATGACAAGGAATTCAAACAACTTGAACGTTCCCAACAAGAGCTCAAGCAAATTGAGCATGAATTCTCTCAAGCTAAAACTGTTGCCGCACACACGATCCTCAATTTCAGCAGACCACTTAGAAAGATGAGGAAGCTGGTGACAGATGGTGAGTATCGAATGGATGGAGAAACCGCGAAAATTCTTGATATTTGTATCGAAAATCCGATCGACATTTTTCAATCGGACGAAAAGCTCGCAGCAACAGCAGTGCTCTTGAGTAAGATGATAGAACTGATAGAAAAAGACAAAATAAGCTTGGAAACTCGCGAGCATAAAAAGAGGGTCGGGAATGCTCGCTCCATTATCGAGAATAAAACGCTTACGGAGTTCAAAGAAAATATAGAACAGCTAAACTCTAGAAAGCGAGCCTTGGATGATTTCCATCAAAAATCACCTCTCCTAACGAAAAAAACAGAATTAGAACATGCGTTCGAGAGACATACATTAGATTTGGAACACGTGAAGAAGTCTCTAGAAGAACTTCGCCGCGACTTGCAAAGAAGCGATGAAGAGATAAACAGAAACAAAAACGAGTTGGAAGAAACCGCATCCAAAGTTGTCAGCACGACGGTGAAGATTACTTCTTAAAATCCGTGTACCCACACTTGCCGCATGCCAAACGATTGTCGTGCTCTGCCATGAATACTCCTGGACCGCAGCGCGGACAGTTCTGCTTGAGGTGTGTCAATTTGTCCCCTTCTACTTTGTAAAATTTAGACTTCGCGTTTTCTCCTTTAGCCACCTTTCCTTTAGCCACCTTTGTCGACCTCGTTCACTTTCTCCTCTTGAGCTTTTTTCTCCTGCTTAACTTCTTCCTTTGGTTTCTCTTGTTTTTTCTCCTCTGCCTTTTCTTCCTTGGGCTTTTCCTCTGGTTTTTTGGGCTTCTCGACCTTTGACTCTTCCTTCGGTTTTTCCTCTTTGGGCAAGCCACGCACCAAAAGATATTTTGGCTCCAGCGCAGCCAACCGCTCCTTCGAGCCGTATGCGCGGGCTATGCCCGATGCCTCCTGCTTACCGTAGGCTCCTGCCAGCTTATCGATGACGACCAATTCTTGAGATACGCCTAGTTGAGCTGCAACCTGGGCACGAACGTCCAAGCGCTTCGGGGTCGGCTTGCCCGCGTGGTCCACCTTGAACTTTATTTCCACTCGCTGAAACAGCGGGTTCTCAGACTTTTCGACTATCTCCACTTTCATAACAATCCCTATCCACTTGAAGCGGGACCTATTAAATTTGATTGCTAACGACTATTCAAAAAGTTTGAGGATGTCGGCGATTTCGCGCTTTTTCTCCTTGGTCACTTCCACAAGAACGATTCCCTCATTCGGCTGACCGTACGCTACGACCGATCCAAATTGGGCCATGAGGATTGCTGGCAGGGTCGCCAAGTCTTCCTCCCCCTCCACGATGATCTTGAGCGGAGGAACGGCATCTTTTACCGCGTCTTGAAGCTCCTTCGTGATTTTAGACGGTGGATTTTTCACGTGCTTAGTTGGAACGTGATAGTCATCAATAACTTTCTTTATCTTCTTATCAGCGGGAAAACGCATGATTAAAAAATCTATTAT
>JBGPSS010000044.1:0-8096 GCA_041490225.1 Hadesarchaea archaeon | reverse complement strand
CTATACTGTCATCCCGATTGTCGGCGGAGTGCGAATTTCTGTACATATGCCCCAGCCCATATAATATTCGAATTTTACCCCATAAAACAATTGCCCCCCAGTTATACTAAAATATACTAAAATCGCCCAACGTCAATACTTAAATACGGCAGATTTTTGGACTAATGTTGGATCTCGGCCACGACCGTGGTGAAGATTGGCCCCCGAACATCGATGCGCTTCTTTTTGCTTGTGATGTACCTCTGAGCGGCATCACCGATGATTATGTTGATATCGCTCGGTGCCTTGGCCGCCCGCACCCTCACTTTGACCGCACGATCCCCTTGCCTTGTAACCCGCTCGATCTCATGTGCCGCGAGGGCAGCGAAGGCGTCGATGTAACGCATGCCCGTGGATAAGCCATCTTTCCGCACAGCCTGCAGGAACTCGTCTTTCTCCCAACCCTTCGGTGGCAAGCCGATGATGTTCCCCTGGTAGACGTGGATGGTGTTGAAACCCGCTGGCCCTATCAGCTTCGTGCCACTTTCCGGCTCCACCACGCGAACCACGACACGTTTGCCTATGAACTCGCCTTCGAAAGCCTTGAACTCGCATGGGCTCGGAGCGTCGGCATGCTGCTCCGCAGTTTTTACTATTGCGGCAGCTATCTTTTTTCCATCATCTGTGCTCGGCTCCCGTTCAAGCTTTATCATCTTCACGAGCTCAACATCGGAGAACTCTGTAGGTTTGTAAAAGTACGGGTAAGCCAGTGCACGTATGTCCGTCTCGCCTGTCATTATCATCAGCACGCGCTCAAGACCTATGCCAAAGTTGAACACAGGGTGTGCGATCCCATATGCGCTGAGCGCGACTGGGCTGTAAAATCCAGCGTCGCCAATCTCTATGAACTCTCCAGTCTTCGGGTGCTTGACGAAGATTTCGAATTCCGTCTGGGGCGCGTAGTACTTGGATGTCGCCGCCTTCATCGAGAACTTGACCTCTACAAATCCCAGCTTGCTCAAAATTTCTCGAGTTATCCTCTCCCCATCTTCTAGACTTATCTCCTCGGCAGCGACGACCACAGAAGCCGTCCATGACTCGTAGAGATGCGTCGGGTCGAGCCTCTGCTCACGCCTGAACTTTTGACCAATCGAAAAGAGCTGAAGCGGCAAAGGCTCGCGCTTGAGCATTTCTTTGAGCACAAGGAACCATCCGGCAGTTGTGTGACTTCGTAGCGTCAGGTCTGTTGGAATCGGTTCGAGCTTCTTGAACTCGGAGAAGAGCGAAAGGAGCCCGCTCGCCTGCTCCTCCTTGATGTCAAACTCCTTCACGATGACCTCCGCGAAATCGTCCGCCGGGATGGCCCCCTCCTTGTAGCGCCTGAAAATTCCTTGGAGCTCCTCAACTTTATCGAACTTTGGAACAATTTTGCGGATTTCTTGGATTTTCTTGCGACTAATGCCTATGTCCGGGCGCTCCAAGCCCGCGAGGAAAAACACGCGGTCGAGGATGACCGACGCCTCCGGGCCGTATTGAGCGAAAACTTCCTTCTTCTCGATTATAGTTGGAACTGAAATTTCAACAAAACCTAGTTGGACTAGCGCTTGCCTGGCCTTCTCTATCAGCTCCTGCAGCTCGTTCGGCTTGCCCTTCTTCTGCAGCGAGAAGAGTCGCCCTTCCTTTTTGATTAGTTTAGCTGTCTCCAGCCACGCTGCCTCGTAATCCTTCTTGGCGCTCGTCCTAATCTTTGCCACATCGAATTTCGCCATCTACTTTGTTCTCCTCTTCGCGTGCTCGAGTGCTCGCTCCAACCTCTGCTGCCTGATCGCCGCGGTCAAATCGCCGCGGGTCCTCTCGAGCACTTGCCTTACCATATCTTGTTTGCGCCTCATCCCTGGCAAAATAGCATCCGGGTAATCGAAACTCATGAGCAACTCAAGGATGCCCCCCATATGTTCGAGGGCGCGTTCCGCGGCTTCCACCTTGTCTGCCCTGATAGAGTCCAGAGCATATCTCCTAAGTTCTCCACCGGCATCTGCCATGCCACCCAGATACGCTTTATAGGATGCTTTGAGTTCTTTCGGGCCCAAAAAATCCCCATTTGCAATCAAAGCCTGCACTATCCTAGCCTCGCAGTACTCTTGATATGCCGACTGCACGAGCCCAGAATCCATCCATACAGGATCTTTCTTGGCCGCTTTAACCAACGTGGAAAGTGAAGAATTCGCTCGGGACATCTCCTTCCTGACGGTAACCGAATCTTCACGGTGCATCGCCGATATGGCTCTCGAAGATGCTCGTATCACCTCGCGCGAGAGCTCCAGCACCTTCTCGCGGAGTTCCTCTTGAACATCGAAGTGCCTACGCATCACATGAACAATTTTCTTCAATCTAACCCCTACTTAACTCAATAGGCTTTTCTACTATATTAGAGAATTTGATAATCATTTCCTTTTCAACAATACAACGCGGCTAGGCTCGGATTCATCGACAAGTGAATAACCCGTCTCCTTCGAAAGTTCCCGCGCAAAATCTTTAATTTCATCAAACAACGGCATGTTATCTATACCCAACCGCGCCCGCGAATACCCCACACACATGTAAGCCTTCGACTCAATGAAGTCAGGCATCGCTTTCTCTATGAGCCTAGCATAGCCCTTCGCATCCTTGATGTTGAGTCCCTTGACCAACGTCAGCCTGATCACCTTACGGCAATCGAACGAGGGCATGATCTCTAGGCTCTCGTTCAGCCGCTCCCAACCATCGTCGACTTGCGGCTGGCACACCGCTTTGTAGGTCTTCGCATCTGGCGCGACTACGGAGATGTAGAGTTGTGTCGGCTCGGTTATTTCCTCAAGAACGTTTGGATGCAATCCATTTGTCACCAGAAAAGTTGTCATGCCCCGTCTATGACATTCCTCTATGAGGTCGCTTATCTTGGGATACATCGTGGGCTCGCCAGCGAGCGATATCGCGCAATGATTTGGCTCCCGTGCTTCCTTCCACTTCCGCTTATCTACATCGGGGTTGCCCTTGAACCCACTTAATAGCTGGCGCTGAAACGTGACCGCCCCATCCAGAATTTCCGCTGGATCGTCGACACCATCCACCCAGTTTGGTATGGTCACATCGATATTTCTCCAACAAAAAACGCATCTATGATCACAAAATGGAAGGCTTGGAGTGAGCTGCAGACAGCGATGGCTCTGAATTCCGTAAAACTGTTGCTTGTAGCAGAAACCCATGCCGAGGAGACTCTTCCTCGTCCAGTGGCAGACCTTGACTGCGCTGTGCTTGTGCTCGCCCACGAAGCGGTAGCCGCTGCGCTCAAGCTCGGCAATTTGGGCGGCGGAAATCGCCATTCTATCAACTTTTTATGTTTTTTTCAAACTCTGCTGCAGAACCTTTAGAAGTTGCTCCTTCGCCTCGGACAATTTGCCTTTCCCAGTCATGCTAGCGGCGCCGGCGTGTCCACCGCCAGAACCATTGAACTTTTTCCCAAGTTCCGACATTATCTCGCCTAGATGAAGCGATGCATCCTTGCAAAAATTCTCGCGCGCTCTGCCGCATAACCTAATGTCATCCTTATCCTCCGAACCTACGATCGCGACATCAGCCCCCATCCTCACGAACATCGCCGCGGCGTCTGCCTCAAAGGAATTCAACTCTGAAAAAGCTACCAATTGACCATCCATCTTGTGCAACACCAACCTCTGAGCAGCCTTCAGCATGGCCACACGTTTTGACATGTCATCCGGCATCTTCAATGCGTCCAACACCTTGATGTAGCTCGCGCCCGCCTCGATGAGCTTCTGCACTGCTCCAAATGTTTCATCCTTCGCCAATCTGAACTGTCCTGTATCGCTGAGGATGCCCGCCAACAACAAAAAGGCCATCTCAGGTGTGACTTTGGCCCCTAGCGCATGGATCAACTCCAAGATAATTTCAGACTCCGACGCCGCGCTTTCCTTTACATAATAGAGCTCCACCAACTCCTTCATCCCTTCGACTGGTCTGTGGTGATCTATCACGACTATGCGATGCGCCTTTTGCCTGATTTTTTTTCCGAGCTCTCCAAGGTGCTCGAAACTCGATGTGTCAACTAGAACAATGATATCCGCATCCAACGTTGGATCGACGGCTATCTCTCGCCCGGCAGCTTTCAATATGCTTTTCGCCACCAGACCGACGCTCTCGCTGACGCCTGCTTCGGCACGAGCCCCAAGTTGATTCAACGCGTCCACGAGCGCGAGCGAGCTGCCTACTGCATCTGGATCAGCGTTGTGATGGCAAAGGACGAGGATTCGTTGCCCTCGTTTCGAAGCCTCGGAAAGAAAATTTGAAATATTCTTCATGACTAACCAGCTTCGCCAGTGGGCTGCTTCGCCTTGAGCGCTTCCTGTATCCTGTCGCGCATCTCACGAAGTCGTCCCATCACGCGCTCTTCCTGGCGCTCTATCGTCTTTATGCGCAGGTCCAGAGTTTCTTTATTCTCCGCCAATTCCTTTTTCAGGGCCTCTTGATCTGCTTTTATCAATATGCCCCCAATGCTCTTGTAGACCGTAGAATTGGCTGGCAACTTGCCGAGTTCCTCGATCGCTCGCTCAGTTTCGCGCAAGATCAGCTCAAGCTGCTGCTTTTGGGCCACCAACGCCTGAGCCTGTTGCTGAACCTGCTGGAACTGTGCGACCTGATGGCGCATTTGTGGCGACAATTCTTCCATTCAATCCCTCCCTATTTCTACCATGTCCCGCGCTACGCTCGCCCAGCGCAGGAATGAGTTCAACGCTGCCCTTAGCGCAGCCGTATCCTCTGCCTCTACTTCCAGACATAAAACATTTTTCCTCTTCGTGATTTTTGAGCGACATTTTGCCGCCTCCGGCAGGAGCTCCTCGGGCTTCAACGACCCATATATCGCGCCTGCAATCCTTGTGTTAGGAAATGACAGCTCCAGATGTGCACTAGCCCTCTTTGCCCTTGCCATATTCACCAACCACTCGAGATATGTGGAGCACTGGCCCTATCTTCGCCGCGAGACTCGCTCGAAACTCGATTTTGCCTTCACTGACGAACATAAATGCGCCAGTGCCCGCCGCATTCTTGACCTGCTTTAGCCCCCATAATTTTTCTAACAAATTTGCAAGTCTCTTGGCATCAGAAGACTCCATGACGATCTTCGCGTCCAGAAGTCGTGTTTTTTGCCCTAAATCCTTCTGCAGCTCAACATCGCTCAACTCTATCTGGATGTCGAGCCATTTCCAACCATCATCGACCTCCAAAAAACGCAAAAATTTTGGTTGCTCGGTTATGCTATCAACTATCGTAATAATATTGTGACCATGAGAAACCGCAAGAGAAGATAATTTCTTAACGTTTTTTACACCCCTCGGCGCGTACTCGGCATTCGGTAGCACTCTTGCCAGCTCCCGTGCCAAAATCCGGGCACGATGGCACGGGCGCCTCGATGTAACAATCAACATTTACTTTACCTTTACTTTATGAACGATATCTGAACGAGTTTTTAGTAGGATCCGCCCCCTGCAGTGTGAACATCTGACATCTCCGCGCTCCAATTTTTCGAATATTCGACCACAGCTAGCACACTTGTACATCAACTTCCCTCCTTGGCCTTCTTCTCCACCTCTATTTTTTTCTCTAACGGTTTAGCTATCGGCATCGAGGGCACGTACGCCGCGCCAGCTATTTTCACACCGCACCGCCCGCACTGCCATATCGCCGTGCTCACGCGCTGCACTTTCATAGCGCCACAGCTCGGGCATTTATGCGGCTGCTTCAACTTGCGTTCTACATCCGAAACGAGCTTTCTCAACTTCGTGCCGTAGCGCGGCCCAAATTTTCCAGCCGCGCCAATTTTCTTCGTGCGCCCCATTTACCTCACCCTAGATGCTTACGAAGCTCGGCCGCCTTTATCCGGGCCAACTCATAAACCGTTTTGATCTCCTCCACCGTCAAGTATCCTATCCCTCCCTTCTGCATCGCACATATGCTGTCGTCCTCGATGGTGGTTATCGTCAGCCTCGCATCCATGACGTTTTGTTCGTCCAGCGAGGGGTCAACCATCAACTTTCCGTCTATCTTTGCAACTGTCACGGCTACCGGCTTCTTCACAACTGGGAATTCGTCCAGCGTCCACCCCTCGACATGCGGCTTTTTGACATTCCAAAGCGCTGCCACAGCTGCCAGCGAAGCTGCATCGATGAGGTTTCCATCGTAGTCGAGCGCATGGAGGTCTATGTATACCATCCACACCTCTTCGCCAGGGGTTATGCCCAGCTTATCTAGGTCGATTGTCTCCGATTCACGTATCCCCCTATCGACCACGCGAGCCAGCTCGATCGAATTCTCATCTGGCGGCCCTAGCTCAAATGTCGGCGACGCTATAGGCCGCAGCTCGGCATTCACCATCAGCACACCACTGTTTGGGGTATCTGGAAACGGCTCTCCTCGCTGTATTTTCACACCCGCTAGCACTTGGGTGTTCCCCATCTTGACAAGTGCCGACCCTTGTGCGTTTTCGATCAAGCCAGTTTCAACCGACACCTCTCGGTATTGGTCCAGAGCGCGCGCATCTGCTCGCTTGTCTTGGCGTGCCAAGTCCACAATATAATCTCGCTTCACAGTCGAAACCAATTCATACATCTTTATCCCTCCTCAGGTTTAGTCGCATATTTTGTCTTGAGTGCTTGTTTCTGCGCCTCGTATATCTGTTCGCACCCTTTCATGGCCATCTCTATAGCTCGCTCGAACTCCTCTGGGGTGAGGTGACCATCCATCTGCAATAGGGTGATCACTTTTTTGCGCGGGAGCATCGCTATCGGCATGTCCGTCGTCCCATAGTTGTCTTCGTCCTTCGTCAAGTCCAACACTATCGTATCATCCACTTTTCCGACGGCGACCGATGAAACGAGGTCGCGCATCGGCACACCAGCGTCAGCCAAAGCCACAGCAGCTGCATTTATCCCCGCTGTGCGCGTGCCAGCGTCCGCCTGCAGGATCTCGATAAATACATCGATGCCTGACCTTGGGTAGAGCTTGGTGAAGACTACTGGTTCAAACGCCTCTCGTATCACCTTTGATATTTCTACCGATCGCCTGTCTGGACCAGGCCTCTTCCTATCGTCCACGGAGAACGGAGCCATGTTGTAGCGACATCTCAATATCGCCGTGTCCGGCTGCTGCAAGTGCCTCGGGTGAAGTTCACGAGGCCCATAGACCGCCGCAAGCACTTTGTTTTTACCCATTTCTACATATGCCGAGCCATCCGCTCTCTTCAAGACCCCCGCTTCAATTTTCAGGGGCCGCAACTCATCGGGCTCACGGCCATCTAGCCGCTTGCCATCGACGATAAGCTTTTCAGGTTTTTTCATCATTTTCCCTCCGATTTCATTTTTTCCAAAAATTGTTTCACTCGATCGGTAAGCCCACTAGTGTGAGCTTCACGTTCGATCATGAGCAATGCTTCCACGACGGCGTTAACCATCCTTTGGTCATCCCCCCATACCATTATGCGTCCGTTCTGGCCTACTTTAATCTTACATCCACTTGTACTCTGCAAGACCGTCGTCATCGAACCTTTTTTACCTATGACGCGGGGGACTTTTGCCGAGGATATCTCAACCATCTTGCCACCTCTGACTTTCCCCATGCCCGGCCCGCACGCATCCAGCAGGACCCTCATCCGTTCATCCACATCTCTTATTTCAGCCACGACCACGTCCCCCATGCGCAAAAACTGGCTTATGTCCTCTTTGTCGAGGTCGACTTTTCTGCCCTCCAAATCCGAGACGAAAAGGTTGCCGACGTAAGGGGAATTCAAATCAAGTATCCATCCTGAACGATGGCTGTCCATGGCGATTCCGATGACGGCATCACCTCGCCTCGGCATGTACCGCCCCCCGAGCGGTATCACGCCGATATCCTGCCCGCGAACGTTCACGATTCCGATGACAGAAGAATAAACTCGATTGCCCTCCTTGAACGCTCCTCCATATATTGAATGGCTGCCCTCGGCGATCAGCTGTCCGGGGATTACTATCTCGCGATTTTGGGCGTACAACATCACAACACCTTCGTCTGAGCCTCTCCGCTGGTGAGTT
>JBGPSS010000043.1:0-8466 GCA_041490225.1 Hadesarchaea archaeon | reverse complement strand
TTTTGTGAAGAAAGCTGTTAATTGGGCACTTCGAAATATAGGAAAAAGAAATCTAGTTTTAAATAAAGAAGCAATTGAATTTTCCAGAGAAATTCAAAAATTAGATACAAAATCAGCAAAATGGATTGCTGCTGATGCATTAAGAGAACTGACAAGCGAATCTGTTCAAAAAAGATTGAGAAAAAGTATTTGGTAAATAGAATTGTATACCCTATCCCTAAAATCTAGTTGACGGTACTATCAACTTTGCCATCTACCGATCAAAACGAAACGTTTAAAATCTTCTTCGACGAACGACGTTATGGCGTGCGAATGGCTGAAAAAACTGGTGAAAAATCTTTTGATCCCATCAGCGTTCTAGCCTTGCAGTGTAGCGTTTACCTCTTTGTACTGCTTGCTTTCATTACAATCTTCAAATTCTCTTCATCGCTCGTTTCGTACAGAATCTATATCTCGCCAATCTTCGGATGGCTGGCTGCCTTTGGTATAGGGTATCCGCTGAAAGTGGAACCAAAGAAAAATCTAATTTACTCCATCTCAATTGCAGTAGTTGTTTCCGTGATAACAATAGCTCTTTCTGTCGTGGGGGTCTCAATCTAATTATTTCCATTTTCTTGGGTATACCCCGGGCGACATCACGACTCTCTCTGGCTTGGCGACTATCCCATGATCAGCTTCCAAAATTTGTTTCGACGTCATCTCTGCCTTGGCTAGAGATACCAATTCTCCCTTGATCGTCATGAGCGCTACAACATCACCTCGAGAGATACCAGTTTCCAACGTGAGCACCCCTGGGGCTGCTAAACTGGCGCCGTGACAGAGCGCATCTATTGCGCCATCGCGTACCATGATCTTGGGCAGATGCCTCACCGCTGCCTCAACTGGCATGATCACTTTCCTAAGATGCTCCTCCGCGCCCTCCTCTCGCCAAAATGCGTAAGCGTCTGCCAAGTCGTGCAGCCTCACCAGCGTCCCATCCTCAGAAAATGGTCCGGCGCGCGTCCGCCGTAGCTCTGCCATGTGAGCCCCGCAGCCTAGAGCCTCGCCAACGTCGAAGAAAAGCTTGCGGATGTACGTACCAGCCTCACAACCGACCTGCAGAAGTACATCCCTCCCATCTCGCTCGAGAAGCTCGATGTAGTATATTCGTCTAATTCTCAAGACTCTCTTCACCGCCGCCCGAATCGGTGGGCGCTGATGTATTTCACCCTCAAATTCACGAAGCACTTGCGTCAGTCTGTGCTCCGGCACCTCGCCATGCAAATGCATAGTGCAGACGTATTCTTTGCCCGCTGGGAGCAACACCTGGGTCAGCTTGGTTGCATTTTCGAGCGCTACTGGCAAGATTCCACTCACCTTTGGGTCGAGCGTGCCGCTGTGGCCCGCCCTACTTATTCCAAGTACCCGCTTCACCCAAGCGGCGACTTCGTGCGAGGTTGGGCCAACCGGTTTGTCTAGGTTTATCACGCCTAGCTTGATGTGCTCCTGGATTGTCCTTTTATCTGGCTCGCAACCGTGAAGAGGGTCGGTCACGTCTTGGGCGCGAACCATCACCTCGCGCACGACATCAGAAGGCAGTTTGCCCAAACCTAACCACCTGCGCCCATCGCCTCAAACGCTCGTTTGATATCCTCATCCGAAGCGTCTTTCGCTATGTCGAGCTTCTGCGGGAGTGGCTCGAGGTGCGCGATGTTGCACCGCTTTCGCTTTATTTCTGGGCCAGCCACCAAAACATATGTTCTATCGATTACATCCACAATCACGCATTTTTTACCAGCTTCATGCCCAGCTATCCTCACACATACTCTGCCAATTTCCATTACCATGTAATCGCCAACCACTACCGCCGTTTCTGTTTAGTGACAGCTCTAACCGCGCGTTCCAGCACGCGCGCCATTTCCTTCAGACTAAAGTGTTCAGTGTTTAGTACTATGTCGAACACCGACCAGTCGTTGACATTTATACCGTAAAACCGCTTGAACCGCTTCGCTTCGCTGCGCTCCCTGTCTGCGGTTTCCCTGAGCACATCCACGTATTTTCTTCCTTCACGTTTGGTTATGCGCCTGACACGAACCTTCAATGGAGCGTGGAGCAAAATTTTGACATCTGCCCCTTTTGCCATCCAGCCAGCCAAGCGGGCGTCTATCAGCACATTATCGTTTTTTGCAAACTCCGCAGTCCTACGGTCGATCTGCCTATCGATATTTGGATGACGTTCAACGTATTGGGAAAATTTATCCAAACTCATCCCATTCTCCTTTGCCGTCTGCCTGAAGACCGCACCCGCCGACACGTATTTGAGCCCAAACTTTTTCACGAGCGCTCTTGCAGCAGTACTCTTCCCAGCACCATGTAAGCCGCTAATCGCGATGACCACCATTATTTTCACGCCCTGACAGCTTCCTTGATGGCCTGACGCGCGCATGCGGAACACAGGTTGCCACCGTATGGACGAGTTGGCCTCCGCGAGCTTTTCGGTACTGCCATCAATCCACCGGGGCGAGCGCGAGGTACCCCAGCCAGAGGCCCGCCGCACCGCGCACACTTGGAAACTTTCCTTTTTTTCTCAACAAAGCGCATGCTGACGCCGCCAGGAACGCGGATATATCGCCTCTTGTATGTCCTCGACCTGAACCTTCGCGCAGGCATCTCAATCACCTATCAGCAGCCTTCGCCATATTGAGGAGAAACCGAAGTACGTGAGTAAATACCAACCGAGGAAGCCCAGAGATGCCGTCGTCCCGATGATGGGCAACGGCAGGTTGAACGGCAACCACGCCACCACCCAGCTGCCATAGAAGCCAGAGAGTACCATCCAAAGGATGAAATATGGAACCATGTAGAATATGGCCGGCTTAAACGAAGCCATCATTACCTGCCCCTGCAACGCCATCATCTCCTTCTGTTCCTGCTGAAGCTTGTGCACTGCCTTCATGTCCTTCTTGCGCTGGGCGTCCATCCGCGCCTTCTGCCACTCGCTGAACCTCTTCTTCTTCTGTTTCACATCCTCCCAGTTCACCACGCGCTTGCTTATCAACGTGACCACGAAGGCGAAAACAATCGAGATGAATAGGATGAAGAGCATCGAATGGTTAAACATGAACGACAGCGATATCCCCAACTCGCTGGCGGCGAGCGAAACGTCTGCGCGAAGAACTCTGATGTTTTCTTCAACCGGTGTCTGGGAAAGCGAGCTGAAGTTCGCCTTTATGCGATTATCGAGTGCATTGTCCACATTTTCGACGCTAAATTCGTTGTAATTATCACTCGCGAAACCTAAATAAGATGTAGCTCCAGAGTTGTCTGCTTTCCTAAGTGAATCGATCGACAGGTCCAAATTGTATAGCGCTTGCTTGAACGCGTTCTGACGGTCCTCCGCAGACTGCGCCTTGACCAAAGTAGCTAGCCCAGCGACCAAGACAAATGCAACTACTGCGAAGACAAATATCCGCCGCACCATCTCACCTCAATGTTTCCGCCATCTCTCTCACGGCATCACTCAGTTTCCCATCCTTATTTACAATTATCCTTACCGCCGCACCAGTAAAAGCTGCGTATGCCATAGCGATCGCACGGTTCAACTGCTGATGTTCCTCTATCTCCTCCAGAAGTTCCTTGTCCCTCCTTCGTTTGGCATCTTTGGTTCGCCTGCCAAGAACTTCTACAGGTGGGGCCTCTATCACAACGATCGTCACGGGCCGCAAACGCTCGAGCACCCATCTCGGCAGCCCTGGGTAGTAACCCTCTGGTTTCTTCACCGTACAATGAGTATCTAGCAAAACTAGTTTACGCTCGGCCACGCGCGCTATATCGTTGGCGGCCTCCTTCTGAATCTCTTGATATATATCGAACGACAGCTTGCGCATTTCGTCGCGATCTGTGACCCCTGCTTTTTCTTTAGCTATCTTCAACATGAAATCGCCATAGTTGATTACCTCACAATCTGTCCCTGCCGACCGAAGCTTTTCTACTGCGTGAGATATCACAGTGCTCTTGCCGACGCCAGGTGTGCCGGTCACCACAACTATCTTATTCACCGAATAGCCTCCTGACCGCTGGAAACATCTCCGAGACGCGCTCCCTCGCAATCTCTTCGTATAACCCATAAATAATGCCGACCGTCAGTAAAATACCCGTACCTGAACCTAACGCGCCCATGAAATCTGCCAAACTGGATATTACACCGACGAAGGCGCCGCTCATTATCGTAACCGTTTTTATGTAACGGTCGAGGACCCAACCCATCACCCTGATGTCGCGCCTGAATCCCGGAATTGACAGGCCAGAATCTTGGAGCTGCTGAGCAACATCCCTCGGCCCCATCCCAGTCATCTGCACCCACAGCCAGGCAAAGCCTATACAAACTACAACCAGAATGACAAGATAGATTACCGCGCGCAGCGGATCGGCCGTGACCGAAGCTATACCGGATGGTGGTTCTAGATAATAAACTAGACCAGAAGCTTGCACTCCGCCTCCCCCTACCGTACCTAAGAATGTGTACCCAGCACGTGCCAATAAGCTCGCAATTATTTTGACGTTGGCGAACACGGTCATCGCTAAAATGACCGGGATATTCGACGTGTATAGAAACTTGATGGGATACCTCCCGCGCATCCCGCCGTATTGACCGTACGCCAGCGGTATCTCCACACGTAAGCTTTCAGCATACACGACGATGAAGAATACTATCAATGTTGCAAAAACACCCATAATGTTGGGTAAATTGCTCCTTGTGAACGCCTCGCCTATCCCTGTAGAAGAACCAGAGATCATAGCTCTGATGAAGTTTGGTATCGCACCTATCATCTCCCCTGCAGACGTAGCTGACGCTGCTGGGGTGAATGCCCTCCATACTATCTCACCTGCCACACCGCCAGCTATGAATAGGCTCACACCACTACCGAAGCCGTATTTTGAGACAAGTTCATCCAGATAGATGACAACGACTGCGCCGAGCACCAGCTGAACTATCAAAAAGATATTGGTTCCCATAGAAAGAGATGCGGTTCCCCTTTCATACCAACCGCCAAATACAAGCATCGACGCCTCGAATATCGCCATTACTATTGCGAGAATTTTTTGTACACCCGTGAACAAAGCGCGATCGTCTGGGTCACTCATGTCCAATTTTATTATCTTCCCGCCGACCAGAAGCTGCATTATGATGCCCGCAGTGACTATCGGACCTATACCGAGCTCCATTATCGAGCCCGCGTGGCTTGCAAGCACATACCTCAAATATCCAAAAAAGCTTTCGCCGCCACCAGAAATACCGTAAAGCGGAATCTGAACCATGATGAAGAAGAGGACCAACGCCACGCCAGTCCACAAGAAACGCTCCTTGAACGCAACATGACGCTTCGGGACAGCAACTTCCGGCAACCTGTGAATGAGTGGCTCGAAAACATAGAGCTTGGATCGCGGTTTCTTCTCTTCCATCAGACCCCACCCGCGACCGCCTTGCCGCCGGCCGCCTCGAGTTTCTTCTTGGCTGACTCAGAAAACTCTTTGGCGATTACCTCGATGGGATGCGTCACTTTCCCGCCGCCGAGCACTTTGTCTACGCAGATCTTGCTCACATCCACAATGAATTTGTTTTCCTCACGTCTCGCGGCGCCCTTTTCCACCAGCTCATTTATGTGCTCATCTATATCCCCGACGTTTATCGCGAAAGTTTCTGCACTAACTTCATCCGGCCGAACGAAACCGTGCTTCCCAAAATGGTCCGGCATGTATCTGAGGATGTACGACCATTTCTGTTTGTGGCCACCGCTGAGTCCCGTGCCTCCCTTTTCACCAGAGCCACGGCCACGTTTTGCGCAACCTCTACCCACCGTGCGCGACCCGCGATACTTCTTAATTTTTCTACGTCTGCGAACTACCATATCGATCACCTAAATCATACGAAGGATAAGTTCGTTTATCTTGTCGCCACGATAGCCCAAATCTCCCAAATCTTTGAATGGGCGCCTCGTCGCCCGATATCCTTTTCTCGGCGGGTGCAACCGAAAAACTTTTTTTAACCCAGTTAGCGCTGAAAGTTTGAATTCACCCGCTGAAACCGCCTTTGCCAGCTCCGCAATCGATGCAAATGATGTGTTCGATTTCACATATTCGTCGGACAGCTTCTTATCTCCTGTAAGCCGCCCCCGTTTACGCAAGAGCGCCTCAACTACATCTTGCCCGACCTCGCCCCAAGTTATGTAGTCCTTCGCCTTCTGGAGCATGCCCTTGTATGATTGA
This sequence comes from Hadesarchaea archaeon, assembly GCA_041490225.1. Taxonomy (GTDB): domain Archaea; phylum Hadarchaeota; class Hadarchaeia; order Hadarchaeales; family Hadarchaeaceae; genus DYFS01. The sequence continues at coordinate 2,220 of JBGPSS010000043.1, read as the reverse complement.
TCGTCGTCGATGATAACACAATGATTGACCCGCGTCAAACATAACATCCTCAATGTTTCTCTGATATCGCCGCGAAGGTCTACTGTCCCACGAATTCTTATCACAGCGAACCTAACCACTTGTTTCACCAGCCTTACCAGCGACGATGCCCTTCTGAGACTCTCGCAACGCCATCTTGGTAGTTTCCTTCAGCGCATCGAATGTTGCAAGGGCGAAATTTAAGGTAGTCGTGGTCTGTCCTCGGGATCGCATCCATACATCTTTGACTCCAGCAAGATTCAGAATTATCTTTGGAACTTTCGCTGCTGCGATCCCCAAGCCTCGCGGAGACGGCTTTATGGTTACATGAACGCTGCTGCTATGTCCAGATACCTCAAAAGGAACCGAATGGGGTCTTCCACAACCACACTCCCAGCTCCCACAACCACGAGCAACTTCGATGATGTTCACCTTAGCTTTGGTCATCGCCTTTCGTATCGCCGGTCCTATCTCGCGCACACTCGCATGACCCACGCCAACTATGCCATCGCGATTACCAACAACAACAACGATCCTGAATTTAGCGCGCCTGCCTGACTTGTGCATTCGCTGCACGCTAGCTACCCCAAGGACGTCCTCCTCCAAATTCGGCACCAAAGCATCGATGATCTCGGACTCGCGTGGCCTTTGGCCCTTGCGCAGTATTTCGGAGATGCTAGTTATCTTTCCTTCTTTAACCATCCGCCCTATTTCTGTGCGTGGCTGCCACAGCGAGATATCAAATTTTTCTACAGTCACTTTTCTACGTTGTGCTTTTCCACGTCGTGCCATCTTCATGCCCCATGCTGCATAATTATCGCCTGCTTGATTTGATTAAAGTGCTGTGGTAGCTGCTCAGGTGGAAATCCCCTCTGCAGATAGTTCGAAAACACTTTTTTGTAGGTGTCCTCATCTTCGGATTTCAGCTTTTCAGCATACTGCGCGATGTGATCGCCACGTATCCTCTCCTCTGCTGGGAAGACGCCTTCACCATGTGGTACATTCAAACCAGCGTCGAGCACGCCTTTCAGCGCCGCGAATATCCTTCCGCCAGCTGCTGGGGCTTGCATGCCTATATCCAAGATGACCCCCTCGATGCCTTCCTTACTAGCGCGATGACCGCAAAGCAGACCCACGAGATATGCTGCGGGCAGATTGGATGTATGACCCTTCCAGCCAAGTTTCCCAAGCTCTTTCGAGTGGGCGGAAACCAAAGTCTTGTCCCCATCTGGAGCCGCACGCACTATCTGAGCGGAAATATGTTTTAGCGAGAGCCTGATCACCAAACGCTGCCTTCCCGAGCGCAGGAGCCTGAGGCGCTGCCTGTAATCCGTCTTGGCGGTGCGCTTCCGCCTGAAATGAACCCTCCACCTAGGACCTATCTTCTTCGGCATGACTATCCCTTGATCAAACCTTTTTCTTTGAGGTATGTCTGAAGGTGTGCTTTGCTTCTGAAAGACCCACCTTTAACCATGCGGTAAAGCCGGCGATATTCTCTCCTTTCGATTACCTCTTTATCACGAAGTTCGCGCAACATGAGGCGCAGCGGGCGTACCGTCCTAATCCACGCGGCCTTCTTTGGCTTCCTGGCCTTGGCCGTCCCTCTCCGGCTACCGACGCCCCGCCTCCTGCCACGTTTACGCTGGTCGATGCGAACTCTTGCCCTCCCCCTGCTCACCCCACGCTCGGGCCTAGCTCTTATCGTCCCATCGTTGATGAGCTGTTTGACATCATCGCGGGTGATCGCTGTAGAAACATCTATGATCTTTGTTGGGTCTATCCAGACCCTGTTTACTCCAACCCCAAGTATCCTAGCTGCCAGCCTTCTTTGCGTGCTCAACTTCAATTTTCACACCTCGTGGATTCACCACTCTAATTTTTAGTTCTTGAGCGCGTTTGATTATCGCGTCTCTCTTCCTCCTTCCGACAGCCGATGCAATCCTAACTACGTATTTCTTTGAATCAATTTTTTCGAGCGCTTTCGGGTTGTTCACCATCACTTCCGCGAACCCAGAAGGATGTAATCCTCGAATTTCTTTTGGCAATTTGTATCCGATGGATGGCATAGTAGGTTTTCCTTTCCTACATAAACGCATCTTGCTGTCCAAACCACGCGGCTGGCGCCATTTCTCACCCAACCGCTTGGCCTGGAACCAATCTTGCCGCCTAAATTTCGGCTTTCTTTTTTTCTTCATTTTTTTT
>JBGPSS010000042.1:0-8470 GCA_041490225.1 Hadesarchaea archaeon | reverse complement strand
GTGCCGTGAACGACCAGGACCAACCATCTGTATTGTCAGTATCAACACCGAACAATGTCCAATCGCCCCAAGTTGAGTCGTTGGCCGAATAATGATAGTTAAGCGAAACGCTCTGCACGCCTGCGCCCGCAGTTGCGGTAATCTCGAATGGAATTGAATTTTCCCACTCGGGCGTTATTGCATCGACGGAGGAGCCAAATGCCAAGCCCGCTTGGATCATTCCGGTGTACCAGATACCTGCAAGCAGCTGGGCGCTCGCGCGTAGCCTTTCCTCTGTCATGTTTTTTATTTCATCGTTCCATGAAATGTGCTCGAGTAGGTAAGGGATCAGAACACTTGTATAGTTATAGCTTTCATTCAACAGCTGCATCGTCGAGCCGAAAACATTCCCGAGTTCCTGAGGAACAAATCCGGGCATGCCCATGTTTATCTCACCTAGATGAGAGTCCACGGTCCCCTCGTAGAGAGAGTGTCCGTAGCCGCCCGGGTCATAGTTCGATGTCGCGTGGAGCGGATTGGACCCGTCCCCTATGCGATGACCTATCATGCCGGCGAGCTGCGCAGCGCCACTCCAGTTGTTCTCTTCCAGATACTGCACGAACGTGTTGAAGTAGTCCTCAACGGACCAAGGTAATGTACCATTTCCAGTGTCGCTCTCATCGTGGGGCACGTTGACGTGGTAATAATGGGCATAGCTTGGACTCCACTCAACAGAAGAGTATCCTATGATGGCGCTCCCGTACGTCGAGAAAAACCAATCCAAACTATCAGGCATGAGATCGACAGCCTTTGAAGCAATGAATTGATGAGTATTCCCCCACCACGAATGTGCACTAGGGACTTGCGTGATGTGGACGAGGAAAACCAGTAAGAACATCAGGCATATCGCCAGTGCCGTCAAACTACGCCTAATACTCCCGGCCCTCAACTTCCTCACCTATGATTATTTTCTTGGGGCAAAGATAAAATTATGGGTTTTGTACCCGATATCGGGCTTTTAAAAGCACGACAGCTGGCGCGATGGGGGGTCGCAGGCAATAGACCGATGAGACTGTGCTTTTTCATCATTTTTATCGCAGGTCAGATACTAGGCCGATCACGAGATATCTAATCGGGAGACCATAGAGCTTAAAGATGAGTGGATAGGGTGATTTAACCTGGAACCTATCGTGTGAAGCCCTTTGCGCGCCGCCCGTGGAGGCCAATCATGTATCAACCCACGGAAAACGCGCGCTTAATTTGTATAATTTTATTTTTATAGTTGGGCAGCTCCGATATCAGGATTTCCCTCTCATCCTCAATATGTAAAGTGCGGCTCCCGCGCAGGCTATGATCACGGCAGATACGACTATCGCTACGATCGGCAATTCTCCTCCTGGAGCTGACACTTCCTTATGAATGTAATACTCATCGAAAGTCGCGCCATCGGTGCCAACAGCCTGTAGGTGTAGTGTGCCGTTATCGAATATATTTACCACCACAAAGCTGTACTTTGCCACCGGCCCGTAACCAGTCCACCAATCTTGACGATTATCAGAATACAACGGTGCTCCCCCTGCACCAGCGGTTACATAAATGGTTCCCTCTGCGGGAGATGACATAACATTCTCCTTTGACTCAGTGTAGTTTATCGGATCTGTTCTTTCGTAACAATGGTTATGGCCGCTAATCACTAAATCGACATGATAATTATCAAACAATGGAACCCAATCCTCCCGAGTTAAACTATTCGAAGAATGACGTGATTTAGTAAATGATGGCTCGTGATACATTGCTATCTTCCACCTACAGGATGCGTGCGTGGCTAGATCATCCTCCAACCATGAAAGTTGTTCTTCCCAAGCCAACGACCTGCTGCGTATTTCGCTGTCAAGTACTATTATGTGTAGATCTGGCCCCCAGTCAAGCGAGTACCATCGCTCGTTACCGGGAAGATAAAACTGCTCATAGTAATTTGTTGCCTGTGTTTCTGGGTCGTAATCCGATGGCTGTGGATAATAGACCTCGTGATTTCCTATACACGGAATGATTGGTATGGTTGAGCCATCATTGTCTACCCAGTACTCCTGCGTTGCAGCAAACCAGTTATCCCATTCAGTTTGGAGATTCCAATTGTATGCGAAATCTCCAATGAAAAGGGCAAAGGATGGATTGAACTTCGCCATGGTGCGCGATATATTATCTCGCCCTAGAGGCCAGTCGCTGGCGCCCGACCTTGAATCGCCTCCCGCGACAAATCTGATATTCCCCGAAGCGGCAGACGCTGTTTTGAATTCTCTCTCCTCACTCCAGCCGCCGTTGTCCCCACCGCAGATGAAGTAATAGGTCGTGTCGGGCGATAGCCCTGTTAATTCGACATCGTGAATGTAGCCTCCAGCACCTGAATAAGTATGATTGCTCCCGCTCACAGAGAGTCCATAATCTCCGGAATTTGCGCCGTAACGTACGACATCTCCCACATTTTCGTTCTCAGTTTTCCACGTTATCGTGACGGTGCGGGCGGTATCGTTACTTTGCCAAGTTAGGTGGATGCCCTCCGGTGGGTCAACGGCTTGAGCGGATGCGGGAGTTATGTTAAAGCATGTTGAGATGACAAAAGCTACGAGGAGTAGGGAAGACCAGATGATGCTTTTTCTCATTTTTTTCACTCCTAGTGAAATTAAACAGACTTGATTTAAGGCTTTTGTCTGAAAGTTTGATGGCTGTCAAAATCTAAACGGGAGAATTCTTAGTGGCTTTGGAGAGCTCCCCGAAATTTACTAATAAAATAATCGTCGAACCACTATGCGTACGCTAATCTGTCCGTTTTCAGAACTCGGAAAATGCGCGTTTGATGTAGCCACGACCAATTACAGTGAAATTCGATCTAACGTCTTCTTATGTAGAGCACAAGTACAATGCCGATTATCGCTACTCCAACGATTCCAGCGATAAACGACCAGTTCCTTTCGTCAGAGGAGACTTCACCAGTGGGGACTTCGTCCCGGAATATTTGCCAGATGATTTCTCCCTCGGAATTTTCAGGGGGCCTCAATCCCACGAGCTCGGCTATAGTAGGAGCGATGTCTATGATGCGGTGTGCGACGTAGGTTCCATAAACCGGGATGTAAATCGAGTCCGCCATGTCGTATCCTTGCTTTACTCCGGGGCCGTGCCAGATGGAGAAGATGCGCATGTCTGTTTCGTAGCCGCCGCTGTGCGAGCGACCCGTCATACCATGATCCGGGGTAATCACGATCAATGTATTTTCATAAACTCCTAGTTCCTTCAAGTTCTCCACCAATCGTCCTATGTGGTAATCCGCATCTTCGATTGCCTCACGGTACTCGGGGCTACTGCTCCCGTACGAGTGCCCCATGTGATCGGGCACCGGGTCGTAAATAGCTATGAAGTAAAAATCGTTCTCCCGAAGCAGGTCGATCGCTATGCTCATGAAGTGCTCAGCCGGGTCAGAGTCATCGTAGAAGCCCGTGCAGTAGGTGGCTGAATACCCACCCAGGATTGGATCCTGACCCACGATCGCGCATGGTAGGCCCGCCTCCTCGAACACCTCCACAATAGTCTCAGCGTGTATCTCGCCGTGCCAGTCGGTGACCCCGTGAACCTCCGGCGTCGCCCCAGTAAAAATCGAAGGAATGGCGGAGAGCGTCACCGAAGGTGTAACCGTCCAAGCATTCCAAGTGAAAGAACCACTAGCCGCGAGGTTATCAATGTTGGGGGTGTCCGCCCCCACAAGTGTGTCAGGCCTCACGCCATCAACCACAATGAGGATGACGTGTTCATAAGGTGTTGTCGGGAGAGCATCAACATTTTCAGCAGCGTTTTCCATCCCCGAAAATACAACCGCCGTTACTGTTGACATAGCCAGTGACAGAACGATTGCAAAACCAAGTGAGAGGATAACTATTTTAGAACCTGAAATTGCCATATACGGCCCCTTGCAATATGACAAGGCAGAAATGGATAAGCCTTTGCGCGCCGCAACAACGGGAAACCGGTTCTGACATCAGAAGGGCTTAATAAATATCAGGAGCGCGGCGATTATCACCACGATGACGACTACAGCCCCAACATATACCCATATGGAAATTCCGCCGTCTGTCGCCACTGTTGGATTCATCGGATAATAAAGCTCGAACTGACTGGTGTTCTCGGTCATGTAACTGCCCAAGTACGGCGAATAAGTGCTCACGTAAATCATGTTCTCGCTGGGCACGAATTTCATTATCCTTAGATAGCCGTTACCACCGCTGGGGAGGTCTTGATAATCTGAAAGCAGCTGGTACACAGTTCTAGTTCCGTTATCCAAGTTGTCGATTTTTTTTCCCTCCCCCGGCACCTCGTGTCCGCAAAGGACGAGGAAGACATTCTTATATGGAACCACCAAATTTCTCCAAATATCCGCTCCGCCCGGAGCCCAAGTCCCATCTGAGTAAATATACGAATGCGTCGAAATGATCGCTCTCCTATCTGGATACTCACTCAGGACACTACCGGCCCAGCTCAGCACATCGGCGGTGGCCTGATACTGCACATTAAGCGCTATAAAATCCATCCCGCCCGCGGAGAACAACTGGTAGTTATTCATGTTGGGGGATGAGGAGATCACGGATTCGGCGTCGTAGCTTCCGCCCCAGTATGAGTAATTCTCGTATCTCGAGGCTGGGAAAAATTGCTCGTAATACGTAGCGCCGGCCCCGAGTTGTGGCGAATATCCGCCATTCATATCGTGGTTTCCGGGCAATATGCCATAGGGGACTTTGCCGTCCAAAACGCGCATAGCGACATTGGCATTTAGCCATTGGGAACCACTAGTGTTATTGTTAACGATGTCGCCTAGATGGGCTACGAAAACGATATTTAATACATTCTCGTTTTGGACTATCCACGACGTCTGGCTGTAGAAAATCTCCGGATAGCTCGCAGAATAATATTGTGTATCCGGCAGCACTACAATTGTAAAGTTTTCTGAGGATGGATTTGCAGATGCTGTTTGAGAGGTCATCGCCACGATAAATGATGGAATCGCAATCAGCGAAGTCACCAATAAAATCGACAGCAGTACGCAGCTACTATCATGTTCAGTCCGCACTTTTAGCCCCCTTCCTATTTCGATTTGGCGGGGATGATTTATTTAAGCCTTTGCGCGCCGCCCAAGAGGTCCACGGAAACTGCGCGCTTAATTAGACCATGAACCCAATTAATTCCGTGAAAAATAAAAAACTTAATACCCCCTCTTGAAAGAGTACTTGAAGCAACGTGGTCTAGAGGTGTTTTTCAATGAGGACGCTAAGCTATATTATTATCGCATTCATCGCAGTTGTCGCATCTACCCTTGCGGTATCGTTGAGATATGGCGAGATGCGGGATTTTGTGAACCTGCTTTTCATCGTTGGCGCCATAATAGCGGGGATTGGGGGGTTCATCGCGGCTGGATTCTCCAAGCCTGCTTTTAGGGAGTGGTATGGTCATTCGACAAAAGACCCAGACCGCCAAGCTGAGATTTTTCTCGAACATCGAAGAGCTCAGTGGAGGCAGGGCTTGCTCATACTTATTTTCGGGTTAGCTCTCATTTGTCTATCTATAGCAACAGGAACTTTGTTGCGATTTTAGTGGCGATAAAAGCCCTTGCGCGCCGCCCGAGGAAAATGCGCGTTTGATGTAGCCACGACCAATTACAGTGAAATTCGATCTAACGTCTTCTCATGTGGAGCACAAGTACAATGCTAATTACTACTATCGCCAAGACCCCGCCAACTACGTATGGTGTATAATCTGTTGGAGTGGCATCCGGCGTCGGGAGCTGATTAGGTATTCCTGCTTGAACGGCCGCGGTGTACCATATATTTGCTAACAGCTGGGCGCTCGTCCGAAGCCTGTTCTCCGTCATATTTTTTATATTATCGTTCCAAAAGGTGCCATTCTCCAGGTAGGGGCTCAAGACACTTGCATATGAATAGCTATCGTTCAACAGTTGCATCGTCGAGTCAAAAACATTATCGAGTTCGTGGGGTGCGAATCCTGACATAATCATGTTTATCTCGTCCAGATGAGAGTCCACGGCAGACTCAAAGGTCGTATGATTTTGACTTCCACCGGGACTATAGTTCGAGGTCGCGTGGAGGGGCATGGACGCGTCCCCTACGTAGTGGCTTATCACGCCTGCGAGCTGCGCTGCATGATCCCAGTCATTCTCCCTCAGATACTGAACGAAAGTGTTGAAGTTGTCCTCCACAGCCCAGGGCAACACCCCATCACCGTAATCGCTCTCGTCGTGGCCGTCGGGGTAATTCACATCCACGTGATACCAATGCCTGTATTGCTCGTTCGGGTCGCTGGATTTCCACTGGTCGGGCTTGTTAGAATAATTCACGATTGTACTTGAGTATGTTTGGAAAAACCAATCCCAATTATAAGGAGGCATGAGGTTGATAGCCGTCGAGGCGATGGATTCGTGGGTTTCGCTATACCATGAATGCACGACGGGAACCTGCGAGTAGATACATATAGAGACGGCCAGCAACAAACACACTGAAATGGAAACTTTGGACTTTAAACTCATTTTTTGACCCTCTTTATCCTCAGTCCACTCACGCGCTCCCTTTGAGTGCCTCCATACTGGCCACTATTAAGACGACAGATATTCCGATCGTCTTGAGGATTTGACGTTTAAACAGACCTCCCGCCTTCGGCGAAACCCTTATAAATAAAATATGCCCTGTTTAAAAAGGTTGTTGGAGGCTTAACTTGTTTGCAAAAAAAGTTTTGATGGCAGCAGCGTGTTTCTCATTATTTTTATCGCTAGTTTTAATAACCCCATCAAACGCGCAGGGTGGAGAAAATAGAATCATCGCCGTTTCAGGAACGGCCACCGCATATAACAACGATACGGGAGGACTGTCTCCGCTAAAGTTTTACAAGACTTCTCCACCGTTGATGGCTGCCACCAGGGTGGGTGCAGGTGCAGTTGTCGCTGCAGGAATGGCCGCAACTTGCCCTAACAACGATTGGAACAGACTTATTAATCCGGCCCCATACTTGAACGTGCTCCTTGACAAGGCGTTCCAGTGGATGAAGTCGGGAGCGACGAAAGTGCTCTGGTACGAGGGACATAGTGTTTACGAAACCGCCTCTATGTGTTCTCAACTCATCGCCGCGCTGGAGAACCTAGGTTACTCTGTCACGGCTAGGGGCCAAACGGCGCCGGATAACTATATAACCTCGAGCTTGTTGGCATCATACGATATCTTAGTCATACCTCAGCTTCAGCTCGGCGGTGCTGGAACGGGTGGAGACCCAACGCTCTTGCAGGATGCAGAAGTTCAGGCCATCAAGAGCTTCGTTGAAGGCGGCAATGGCTTGCTTATCATGGAAGGTGCCGATTTTAACGGCCATAACTACAACAAGGTCCAGAATAAGATCCTCAGGGCGCTTGACACCGGCTTCTACTTCCAAGACGATCAGGTGGTGGATGATACTTCGAAATGGGGGCAGACTAATTATTGGCCAATCGCCGTTATCGATAACACAACTTGGATAGGGAGCGCCTACGAGAACGCGACCGGGACGGCCAACATAGGTCTCTACAGCATATGCTCTCTCATTATGGAGGAGAACTATGATGTCTCTGTGAGGGTTTCATCTACAGATGAGGCGAAGCAAGGTAATGCTGGACAAGTTCTGACCTACGAGGTGACAATAGTGAACATCGGAATCAATTCAGATAATTACACTCTCACGGTAGGGGACGAGCTAGGATGGAACCCTTCGATTTCCCCGAACAGGATCGGCCTTGAAAATGGTGAGAGCGCAACGGAAAACGTCTTTGTGACCGTGCCCACAGGTCTGACGGAGAAAGTGACCAACCAGATCACTTTAACTGCGGTAGGAGACTCAGGGGCTACGGACTATATAAGCTTCAGGGCCGGAAACCGTTTCCCAACTGAGCTGCCCACGTTTAATGGGGTTACATATCCCATTTTCAATCCAGAAGTGCCCCGCTACTTGGGGCCTGGTCTTCCCGACCTTTTTATTAGCCCGCCCGCGGTGCCAATCATAACCGCGATAAAGACTGGCTATAGCAATGATTTAACGCCCAGGGAGCCCTGGCCAACGCTTCTTTACGGCCAAGGAGAATTCCCGCCGATGGGTGCTGCCGCGCTGGTGGGCAGCGGTCGCGTCGTAGCTATAGCTAACGCCATCCTGCGGAACACGTATTTTGACAATCCGGTGTTAGCAAACGATGAGGTCATGTCACTTATAGCTAGGTGGTTGATAAACTGGAACAATCCGAAGGGAGATAATCTCACGCATCCTTCCCCATACAAACTCTTGTATTACGTTGCCGGCGCTGGCGTTTACCACACCCCCTCGGTAGTGTCGAAATGGCTTACCATGCTGGAAAGTAATTACGGATTTGAGGTTGAGACCAACGTTGGATGGACGATAACCCCAGAGTTGCTCGAAAACG
>JBGPSS010000041.1:0-8598 GCA_041490225.1 Hadesarchaea archaeon | reverse complement strand
GTTTGTTTTCGCATTTTATTTCCACGTCGATCTTGTGTTTTTTCTTTATTTCAGAAGTTTTGCCGACATCGGATATCTTGTTGCCCTCGACGACTACCGCCCCGTCTCGCAATATTTCGCGCCGCTTATTCATCGTCACGACGGTGGCGTGCGTCAGCGCAATATTTTTCATCGCATCGACCTATGGAACGTGTCCGTGATGCTCTTTAATCCTTTCGCGAAATAGTAATCAGGGAAACCATGGAAATCCTGTTATTGGGCCGCTCGAACGTCGGCAAATCAAGTGTTATCCGCAAGCTCACTAGCAAGCGCGTGCCAGTCGGCAAGCGTCCTGGCGTGACACGAAAACCTTTGCGCCTCACGCTCGGGGAACTCGAAATCATCGACATGCCGGGCTTTGGCTATATGGCTGGCATGAGCAGGGAAAAACAGGAAACCGTGAAAACAGAGATAGTGCGCTATGTAGAAAAAAATCGCGAAAACATCATTTTTGTATTAGAAGTGATCGACGCTCGTGCGTTCAGCCAGATTGTCGAGCGATGGGAGCGGCGCGAACAGGTGCCGGTGGATATCGAGATGTTTCAATTTTTACAGGAAATGGAACTCCATCCAATTGTGGTGGTAAACAAAATAGATTTGATTTATCCAGAAGAGCGCGACACGGTGCTCGACAATATATGTGAAAAACTCGAGTTACCGCCGCCATGGCGACAGTGGCTCGATACGATAGTACCGATCTCCGCTAAAAGTGGTGAGGGTATACAAGAGCTGAAAAAATTGGTCAAACAAAGGTTTAGCGAACTTGGGCAAGAACGCTTGCAAAGATACATAAAGCAATCTTGATCTGCCAAAAACATAAAAACGCTTAAAGACAGTATAAGAGGGTGATTCATTGGCTCGGGAATACAAACCAAAGGAAGGCATGGAATATCACATCCGCGCGAAACCGGGAGAGGTCGCCCGTTATGTGCTTTTGCCCGGCGACCCAGCGCGGACAGAAATAATTGCGAAGCGTTTTGACGAAGCCAAAGAAATCGCTTACAATCGCGAATTTCGTACTTTTACCGGTAAAGTTGGGGGTGTGCCAATCAGTGTAACGTCCACGGGGATAGGCTGCCCATCTACCGCAATCGCCATCGAAGAACTTGCGAAATGCGGTGCCAACACTTTTATCCGCGTGGGTACTGCCGGAGCTGTTAGCCCCAAAGTCAAAACGGGTGAAGTTGTCATCGCCAACGCGGCGGTGCGGGAGGATGGTACTTCTGTACATTACGTACCTCTCAGCTATCCTGCGGTCGCTGATCTTGAAGTCACCAACGCGCTTGTCGAGGCGGCGAGGCGCTTGAAGGTTAAACATCACGTGGGGGTGACCGTATCAAAAGATGCTTTTTACTCTGAAGAGCCGGAACGAGTACCGCTTGGTGAGCAAGCACGCGCTCGATGGAAGATCTGGCAGCGGGCGAACGTTCTAGCTACCGAGATGGAGTGCTCGACCCTCTACACCATCAGCAGTATAAACGGGTGGCGCGCTGGCGCTGCACTTGCCATGATAGGCCCGATTGGAAAGATCGATGACCCGCACGCTGGCATAGACCAAGCGATCGATGTCGCCATCGAAGCCGTTAAAATTTTAGCCAAACGTTAAGGCGTTATCAGAGCTTTTATGCACTCGCCTTTTTCAGATACTTCTATCGCTTTTTGGGCATCTGCAATCTTGAACTTGTGCGTGAAGAGCTCTGCGAATGGGAATTTTCCTGAATTTAACACTGCCAGAGCCTCGCGGAACTGCGTCAGCGGGTAGACCCAGCTTCCGAGGAGGTCAATATCCTTGAAGCATATCATATGCGGATGAATTTCAACACCGCCTGGGTCTGTGAAGTGTCCTACCTCGACATACGTGCCCGCACGACGGGTCATCTCTATGCCCTCTGGAAGTGCTGCTGGCACGCCCGCACATTCAATGACGACATCCGCACCCACACCGTGCGTCAATTCTAGCACACGTTTAATCCGCTCCTGAGGGGTTTTGAACTCGCGCATGTCGACAAATTCATCGGCACCCATGCGCTTCGCCATGTGCAGCCTCTGGTCGACGCGGTCGATCACGATGACGTTGCCAGCGCCAGCGACCTTAGCAGCTGCTATCGCCAACAACCCTATAGGCCCGGCACCCTGCACCAAAACCGTCGCACCAATCCCAAATCCTTTGCCAGCAAAAGGTATGCCCGGCATGAACGCGCGTTCGAGGGCCCGCGTCGCCACGGCCATGGGCTCCGCCATCGCACCCACTTCAAACGGCATGCCTTTCGGCAGCTTGTAAATCCACGATCGCGGCTCTATGTAGATGTACTCAGCAAAGCCGCCGTAGAGGTGGGGTGGATTTTTAGATGTGCGTGACCCGCCGTAGACCAGGCGACTCGTGCAGAGATTTGGATAGTGAGGCATGTTTTTACAGTAATAGCAGCGCCCGCAGGGCAGACCTGGCACAACTGTGACAACATCGCCCTCGGCTAGTTCTCCGCTGTGCACGACCAAGCTCTCGTTTGCGTTCTTGCCCAGCTCCTCAACCACGCCAGAAAATTCATGACCCGGTATCAACGGAAATGGCGTCGTCTTCTGGTGGCCGCGAAATATGTGGACATCGGTGCCACAAACGCCACACGCTTTAATTTTTACCAAAATCGCATCATCTGCAACTTTTGGCTTGGAGAACTCTTGTATTTCAATTTCATTCGGTTTTGTTATAACCGCAGCTTTGACCAATTGCTCACCTCGTTGTTTGATTATGCGCCGCCCCATTAATACTATTTTTGAACAACCCAAACTTTAAAACTGCTGACGTTAGCGATAAATCGGTTATTGCATGGTAAAAGAGTCGCAGGTGGCATCCAAAGCGGTCAATGTTGCAGCACTGCTCGCCGTAATCGCTTCATTGTTTGCCACAGTCTCTTTGATCACCTCCAGTAAAGCAGGGGGCACAGCAAGCGATTAAAAACGGCAGCCCTTGGATTCATGATATTGCGGTTGGAATCCTCGACAGAAGCCTCCACCGCGCGCGTACAGGCACAGACATATCTGACGCAGGCGGAGATGTATTTTGCACGGGTGGAGGCAACTGATAATGAAAATTTGAAGGCGTATTTAGATAATTTAGGGTACCTATCAGTGTCGATGTCAAATTATTATTTGATAGTGGCGGAAAATTCAGAAAATAAAGCGCAAACATATTACGGCGCCTACGCAGAAGTAATAGATTCGGCTAGTTCATACGGGAAAATGGCAGATTACAGATCTACTGGGGCCCTCATTTTTAACGTTGGAGCGATGATATGCGGCACTGCGGGCCTCCTCAAACAAAAAGAACTATTGTATGTATTTATCCCGATTTTCGCGATCGGGGCGGGTTATCTTATAATGTCGTTATTTTAGAAAACGCACGTGGCACTCTTTGTTTTCAGTAAATTAAATAATGATAAACTTGAATTAAAATGGTAAAATGCGCAGACGAACTTTTCTGAAGCAAGCGATTGTGCCGCTGCCAAAAATTGAGGATATGGGTGCACAAGTTCTGGAGTAATCTAGAACGTATGAAGTAGGGTGGAAAATCACGCACAAAACTAAAATTATTAGGAATGATGCGATGGAAAACAGAAGCCACCAAATCGTGCTTTTTATCCTTCGCTTCCCGACGGATCGTCGAGCTGCTGTGTGCCTACTGTAGTGTAGCGCCTTCACTGGCTGCTCCCACCATTTTGGCGTACCTCGCCAAGTAGCCCTTGAGCTTTCTGGCAGGGGCACGCCATCTACGCAAGCGCTGCCGCAGTTCTTCATCCGATACCAACATATCCAGTTTTCTATTCGGAATATCTATTCGAACACGATCCTCATCCTGAACAACTGCGATGGGTCCACCCTCGGCAGCCTCGGGAGAAACATGACCTATCATGGGACCGCGAGTCGATCCTGAAAATCGCCCATCGGTCACCAACGCAACCGATTCTCCGAGCCCCATTCCCATGAGCAGCGAGGCAAGCATGTGTTGCTCGCGCATCCCGGGCCCACCCTTTGGCCCCTCATAACGAACGATAACAACATCGCCTCGTTTAATCTCCTTGGCCCCCAGCGCTTTCACAGCATCTTCAAGGCACTCAAAAACGCGGGCTGGGCCCTCGTGCCTTTTCATTTTAGCGCTGACCGCAACCTGCTTCACTACTGCACCATTTGGAGCCAAATTGCCCTTGAGGACAGCGATCGAACCTTCAGAACTTATCGGCTTCGAGAGAGGTCTGATTATTTCTGTGTCCAACACCTTGGCCCTTTCGATATTTTTGTTTAACATTTTTCCGGTCACAGTAAGGACGCTGAGGTTAAGCATGCTTTCGAGCTGCTTCATCAACGCCGGCACGCCGCCAGCCTTTGCGAAGTCGAGCACGGTGTGCGGTCCAGCTGGTTTCAGAGCGCATAGATGTGGGATGCGTCTGCTTATCTCGTCAAATTTCTCGAGAGATATTTTTATTCCTAGCTCAGAAGCAATCGCAGGCAAATGGAGCACTGTATTGAGGGAGCCACCGAGCGCGACATCTATAGTTATGGCATTCTCAAAAGATTCTTGTTTCATTATGTCACTCGGCTTTATATTTTTCTTCAGGAGTTCGACGACTTGGCGTCCGCTCTCTTCAGCCAACCTATCTTTCGCCGCGTCCTCTGCATGAGTCACAGCACAATACGGTAGGCTCATGCCGAGGGCCTCCGTCACGCACGCCATGGTGTTTGCCGTCGCCATCATCGCACAGCTGCCTGCGCCCGGGCACGCGACCTGTTCTATCTCCGCAAGTTCAAGCTCGCTGAGTTTTCCTGTTTTCACGCGCCCTACGGCCTCGCGAGCATCGACGAGCGTCAGTTTTTGACCCCTCCAATATCCAGGCAACATTGGCCCGCCCGTCACGACTATCGTTGGAATGTCGAGACGAGCTGCCGCCATCAAATGCCCCGGCACGATTTTGTCGCAAGACGGCAACATGACAATCGCGTCGAATTTATGAGCCTCCACTACAAGCTCGATCGAGTCTGCGATCAAGTCGCGGGAAGGTAACGAATAGCACATGCCCGAGTGACCTTGAGTCAAACCGTCGCATATCGCTATTGTGTTGAACTCGAATGGCACACCGCCTGCAGCGCGAACGCCAGATTTGACCGCCTCCGCTAACCTGCGCAGATGTACATGCCCTGGTACAATTTCTGAAAATGAGTTTACAACCGCAATGAATGGTCTATTGAGTTCGTCCTTAGTCACACCCAATGAGTGGAGCAACGCTCTGTGTCCCGCTCGCTCCAAACCTTCTTTTATTTCGTCGCTCCGCATGTGACCACATTAGGCAGATTTAAACTTCAACCATAAATAAGTCGTTCTGGTGGCAAAGTGGTCAAAGTGATTTTACCTTTCGGCAAAAGTCGCATCCAATTTGATGTTCCCAAGGAAAATTTTATCGGCATCATCGAGCCCAGCCACGCAAAAGTAGTTCCGAATCCGGCTGCTGAAATCAGGCGCGCATTGGATAATCCAATCGGCGGCGAGGAACTGAAGAAACTCGCTGGGTCCGGCAAAAAAATAGCGATAGTGGTGACTGATTACACGAGGGCGTGCCCAGAAGATATCATCCTGCCGATTCTGATCGATGATCTACAAGCTGCTGGTGTCGATCTGA
Source organism: Hadesarchaea archaeon (assembly GCA_041490225.1). GTDB lineage: Archaea > Hadarchaeota > Hadarchaeia > Hadarchaeales > Hadarchaeaceae > DYFS01. The sequence continues at coordinate 2,893 of JBGPSS010000041.1, read as the reverse complement.
AAAATATCGTTGTTGTGGTTGGCACCGGGGCACACCGCCCGATGACCGAGGAAGAGATGCAGGAAAAATTTGGTGTGTTGGATAGAGTTCAAGTTTTAAATAACGAACCGTTCAATGAAGAAAAACTCGTGTATTTGGGTAAAACTAGCACGGGTGGGCCTATACACATCAATAGTGAGGTGGCGAGCTCCGACTTTGTGATCGCCGTGGGCGTGGTCGAGCCACATCAGTATGCTGGCTTCAGCGGCGGGCGCAAGTTGGTGGCAGTTGGCGCTGCGGGAATTCACACCATCACGCATGTCCACCAGCCCAAATTCATCGATGCAAGGGGTACGCGCCTTTGTGGTCTTGAAGGAAACCCATTCCATCAAGAACTCGTTGAGATAGCGGGCAAAACAAATCTGAAGTTTGCGGTAAATGTCGTGCTTGATGCCGGACACAAGCTTGTGCGATGCTTCGCCGGCGATCCGACAGCATCTTTTGAAGAAGCAGCAAAGCTGGCGTGCGAACTCTACGTCCAAAAAGTTCCAGAGAGGGCTGATATCCTCGTGCTCGGAGTTGGACATCCGAAGGATGTCGATCTCTACCAATCATCTCGCGGCTTCACCTACGCTTACTTCGCATCGAAGCCCGCCGTAACAGAAGGAGGAATAATTATATTGGCCACTCCATGTCCTGAAGGAACAGGAAACGCCGCATTCGAGAACTTGCTCAGGCGCTCGCGCACGCCAAGCGAAGCTGTGAAAAAAGGTAAAGAAATCGGGTTCGAGGCCGGCGAACAACGTGCATACATGGTGGCGAAGGTTCTCGAGCACGCAAAAGTCGTAGTCGTGGGATCGAGCATTCCACAAAAGGTTTTACAGGAAATGTTCTTCGATTCCGCAAAGACCGTCGACGAGGCACTTGCCAAAGCTCTTAAGATTGCTGGAAAAAATGCAAAAGTTTTAGTCATCCCGCACTCTTTGCTTACCATTCCGATGGTGGGCTGAAATGATAAACCTCAAAATTAAACGTCGAGATTTTAGATATATTGAGAAACACGCGTTAAAAAAATTCCCGCTCGAGTGCTGTGGTTTGCTGATCGGAAAGGCTGCAATGAAAACTTTTGATGTGAGAGAAGTAGTTCCGGCCGAAAATGTATGCGAGTCGGAGGTGTCTTTTGAAGCTGATGCCGAACTCGTCTACCAAGCCATCGCGGCTGCTGAGACAAAAGGACTTGAACTCATCGGCATTTACCACTCTCATCCGAACACGCGCGCATACATCAGCGCGATAGATGCCGAAATGATGAAGCTATGGCCGAACGTGGCTTGGTTGGTGCTTGGCGTTTCGAAAAAACACATCAACGAAGAAAAAGCGTTCATGCTGAAAAATGGTAAAATTGTTGAACTCGAAATCAAGATCAGTTGAGTTCAAAATGCCGAAGATTTTTTAGCCACGAAGAGAGCGCAGCGGCAGTGACCCATGCTTTTAATTTCATCCTTGTGGTAAATACACGGGCAAATAATTTTCCTGTCCTGCTCCTTGTCTCCAGTGACTGCTCGGCATGGACAATACCTATAGCCAAATTTTGCCTCGTTATGCAGGAGCCCTTGAATTATGAGATTTACTATTTTTTCATCTGGATTGAGCTCGAACCCCTGCGATTCGGCGTACCGTTTCGATACTTGGCGAAGTTTTTCAGCGTCCAATGCCCAAAGCCTCCCTAAGCGTTGGCTCGTCGAATCCAACGATGATTTTCCCGTCTATGTCTATAACCGGAACTCCATTTTGCCCGCTTTTCTTGATTATCTCGATCGCTGCTGCACGATCTTCTTGAACATTGACCTCTTCGGATTTTATTCCGTGCTCCTTTAGGAAATCTCTAGCCATTGCACAGTACGGACAGAAAGGCGAGAAATATACTTTGACCTTCATAACATCACCAGTTATCCAACTGTACAAGTAATTAAACACTTATTGCCACACTGCTTAGTTTATTTAAAGTGCAGCACTAAAAAAAGGCGGGGGACAAGTTGCTCGGATATGCTGGTAAACTCCTATACGTTGATTTGAGCAAAGGCTCACTTGAGGATCGCGAAACACCTGCGCAACTGGCTCAAGCGTTTCTGGGCGGCCGCGGGCTCGGGGCAGCGATCCTTTACAAAGAACTCGCGCCTAAAGTAGACCCGCTGGGTCCAAAAAACATCCTTATTTTTATGGCTGGCCCTACCGACGGCACACTCCTGCCCTCATGCCCACGTTGGGCCGTCGTCACAAAATCTCCCTTGACTGGGATGTACCTATGCAATTCCGCTGGCGGATTTTTTGGTCCAGAGCTAAAATTCGCGGGTCACGATGGGATAGTTATCAAAGGCAAGGCGAAATCGCCAGTTTATATCTATATCCAAGATGACAAGGTAGAGCTACGCGATGCTGAAAAACTCTGGGAAAAACTGACCGACGAAACCGAGCGAGAGATAAGGAAAGAGCTCAAGGACAACCGCGTCCGAGTCGCGTGCGTTGGGCCAGCCGGGGAAAATTTAGTAAAATATGCAAATATCCAATCCGACCTCCGCTCCATCGGCCGGGGTGGTGCTGGAGCTGTTATGGCTTCAAAAAATCTCAAGGCAATTGCCGTTCGAGGCCATGGTAAATTCGAAGTAGCAGATGAGGAAGGCTTGTCGACCCTCGTCCGAGAACTGCACGCGAATATGAAGGAAAGCGAAGCCGTCAAAAACTTCTCGAAGTGGGGAACGACGCAGTTCGTTGACCCTATAAACGAGGCCGGACTTTTGCCGACGCGGAACTTTCAAGAAGGAGTGTTTGAAGGGGCAGGAAAAATCAACGCTGAAACTATGCGGAAGCAAATAGTCAAACGCGATACCGCCTGCTTCGGTTGCCCGATCGCGTG
>JBGPSS010000040.1:0-8655 GCA_041490225.1 Hadesarchaea archaeon | reverse complement strand
GGATTTTTCACGTGCTTAGTTGGAACTTGATAGCTATCCAGCACCGTCTTTACACTTTCATCAGCAGGGAAACGCATGATTAAAAAATCTATTATTGCGATATCCGGCTTGATCCCCGCCTCCAAAAAATCCGCTGTCACACGATCGCCGACCGTTATCAACCTCGCAGGGCGTAATTTTCGCATGTAATCAAACGCTTCCTCTTGTCTAGAAAGTAGTTTTCCCAACGGACGCTTCAACAACGGCCGCACACTTTCCGGAAGACTTAGCGTCATCTAACCCTCAGCGCGTATTTTCCTGGAACACTGACGTTCAATTTCTTAGCTATGGTGGAGTTCGGGGGGTCCAAGATTATGACGTAGCCGGACCAGTCGCTCGAAAGCGATGATGTCTTGCAGACCGGACAAACACTACCGGAAACTATCATGTTACAACTGCGGCAAGCTTTCTCGCTCAAGCTTTCGCCCCCTTGCGTTCTTCCTCTATCCATTCGAGCTTTCCGAGGCCAGGCTGGCGCATCGTCAAACCGATTTTCCCACCGCCGCCCGTAGCCCCTGCCACACCACGTTTAATGCTCACCGTCACTATCCTCGCCCTGACTTTGTCGCCCTCCTTCAAGGAACGCTTCGTCTCCTTCCCGTAGAGCGAGCCCTTCTTCCTATCGTGCCCGACGAAGTCATCCGTGACCTGAGAAACGTGTATCAGACCATCCATCGGTCCGAGGCGCACGAAAGCTCCAAACTCCACTATCTCGACAATCTCCCCAAGTATCAACTCTTGCAGCTCCGGCTTGTAGGTGAGGGCATCAAAGGTGACGTCGTGGTAGCTCGCTCCATCACCCATTATTATTTTTCCAGGACCGATGTTATTCACTTCAGTGATCGCGAGCACTACGCCCGCATCTTTATCCATTATCCCTTCGTATGTCTTGCGCAGGATGTCGACAATCGTTTCCTCGAGCGACTCCTCAAATCTACTAGGTGGAACTCTCACCGTGTCCTGCACCGTCAGAATTTTATACATCAGATCACCCCCGCCATCACAAAGATCAATGCTACTATCGACATAAGCTTAATTAAAATGTTTAGTGATGGGCCAGCTGCGTCTTTTAATGGATCACCCACCGTGTCACCAATTATCGTTGCTGCGTGCGTCGGCGTGCGCTTGCCACCGAAGTGACCCATCTCCACGTACTTCTTTGCATTATCCCATGCCCCGCCTGCGTTAGCCATGAACAACGCAAATACCAACCCGATTGTTATGCTCCCTGCCAAGAAGCCACCAAGCGCAGCCTTCCCGAGAATTAAACCAACGGCTAGCGGTACAATCAGCGCAACAAGCCCAGGTGCGATCAACTCTTTCAGCGCACCTCTCGTCGCTATATCTATACATCGCGCATAATCTGGCTTTGCCTTGCCCTTGAGCAGGCCAGGTATCTTTTTGAACTGTCTCCTGACTTCTTTTACCATTCTGAAAGAGTTTCTCCCGACCGCCATGATAGTCAACGCACAGAATAACGCCACCACACCCGCGCCCAGAAAGATGCCTGCCACTACCCTCGGCTCCAATAAGTTCAAATCCGTCCCAGAGAGCCCAGCCTGTTGAGCATAGGTAACGAATAGCGCCACCGCGGTCAAAGCTGCCGAACCTATCGCGAAACCCTTGCAAATCGCCTTCGTGGTGTTTCCGACCGAGTCGAGAGCGTCCGTCACATTTCGAACTTTCTCCGGCATGTCTGATTGCTCTACTATGCCTCCAGCGTTATCCACCACTGGACCATAAGCGTCTGCAGCAACCACTATTCCCGTTACCGAGAGTATGCCAACTCCTGCCAGACATATCCCATAAAATCCTACCAGCCCTCCACCTAGAACTGTATACGCAGCTACCACAGACACTGCTATGGCAACTATCGGGAGAACTGTGCTCAGCAAACCAATAGAAAGTCCGTTCAGCAAATTTATCGCGGCCCCAGACTGTGCGGAGCGAGCTATGAATTGAGCTGGGCGATGTATGTTATTTGTGAAGTAATCTGATGTGAGGCCGATAACTATCCCCGCCACGAGACCGGAAAATATCGCTATGAAAAGCTTCCATCCAGTATCCCAACCAAACATGTAATTGGTGATGGCGATGGAACCTATCGCCGTGATGACGCACGCGGCTATCGTCGCGCTGTTGAGGGCGTAGCTTGGGTCGCTCCCCTTCTTCACCCTGACGAATATTATGCTTATTATCGACGCAATTATGCCGATCGCAGATATCACAAGTGGCAAGAGCACAGCGTTCACGCCGTATCCCAGACCAGCGGGTAATGCGAAGCCAATGATCATCGCGGCGACTATGCTCGCTACGTATGATTCAAACAGGTCGGCGCCCATACCAGCGACATCACCGATGTTGTCGCCGACGTTATCCGCTATCACCGCTGGATTTCTAGGATCATCTTCGGGGATACCTGCCTCAATCTTACCAACGAGGTCAGCGCCTACATCGGCTGTCTTTGTAAAAATCCCCCCGCCAACCCTAGCGAAAAGCGCAACTGAGCTTGCGCCAAAACAGTATGGCAGCACCAACTCTGGATCGCCTAACCAACTGTAGAAGAGCGTCACTCCAATCAAACCGACGCCGACCACCGATAGGCCCATCACGAGCCCGCTACGAAATGCTATCTTAAGCGCTCTGCCAACGCCAAAGCGAGCAGCTGTTGCCGTCCTTGAGTTGGCCCTGACCGCTATGTGCATTCCAACGAAGCCAGCGATCGTCGATGAAAATGATCCACCTATAAAAGCTGCCGATGCGTGCCACCCCCAATTTGGAGCGATGAAAAGCAGAATTGCGACAACAACTACAAACGCCCAGATCGTCGTGTACTGCCTCTTCAGGTAAGCACTCGCTCCTTCATGGATCGCGCCGGATATCTCTCTGACTTTCGGTGCGCCTTGATCCTCCCTGAGGACCAGATATGCTGACACAGCGGCAACGATGAGCGCCGCAATTCCCGTCATCAATGCTATTAACTCGAACTCCATTCATTCACCCGATTCGACCGTCTAAAGCAAGGTGTGACTTTTCTCGTAAATACATTACTGAAACTCCCTTGCGGCGAAGTTTTCTTCTTAGCTCGGCGTCCGTGGTGCCAACCACACAATTTTCGCAAGCCATCGTCAAAATTACCTCATCCGCATCGCCTTTAGCATCCACGACTTTCCCACGCTTAGCAAGGGCGATACCCAAGCGAGCTGCCGAGCGTTCCGTAGGTTTACCCCGCGCAGCTAGTTTCTCCAGTTCCCCCACTACGGGCTTTGGAATCACAAGCGAATAACGTCGCTGAAGCAATCTATCGAGTTCGCTCACCACATCGACTCCAAACATGCCAGGTATCATCAAAAAACTCGTGTCAGCGATCACCTTCAACTCCGCCAAGATTTCAACCCCTTCTATGACATGTGCGTATCATTCGCTAACTAGGCTAGCTAATTACCCCATAGCCTATGAGGCGCCATCTTCCACCGATGCGCCTGCTTATTGCCGCCTTGGCTCCCTTATCCGCACAGACGGGGAGCTTTAATCTAGTTTCGATCAAGTTCCCGCGAGTGCTGGTCACCATACCAATCGTGGTTGTGGTGCCAATGTTTATCATAAGAGGTTCACCTGTGACCAACGGTTTCACCTCTAGTTCCTCGGCCGTGCCGACGACGCGCTTCATCAAGTGAACCTCAAGCTTTAAAGCCTCCATGATCTGCGGCAATGTGCCGGGCACGCCAGCGACTGCGCCAGCCAGCCTATCCGCTTTCATGAGCGCTGGGTCTAGCTTCGTACCAATGCCGAGCAATCCACCTGGCATCGCTTCCTTCACGGACTCGCCACCTGCTTGCAGGCTGACGATCTCGGAGTCTAGGAAATGCCAAAAGGTCTTGCCCGCCTGTGTCACCTGCACGCCCGGGCGGATCTCTATTTTTTCTCCAACCGTTAGCTTGCCCTGAACCAAGGAACCTCCTATCACCCCGCCAACTAGGTCCTCTGGCTTAGTGCCTGGATGGTTCACGTCGAAAGAACGAGCGACGTGCACTCGAGCTGGCTTTGAGAGGTCCCGATTCGGCGTAGGTATGTTCTCCTCTATCGCCTGTATCAATATGTCGATGTTCGCCCGATGGATCGCAGAGATTGGGATTATTGGAGCATCGACCGCTGATGTGCCCTTGAGAAATTCCTTGATTTGCCTGTAGTTCTCTACGACTTTCTCCTTGGAGAAGAGCTCTATCTTATTCTGCGCCACCACCACATTTTTGATGTCAAGTATATCGAGCGCCATCAGGTGCTCCTTCGTCTGTGGCTGTGGGCAAGGTTGGTTTGCTGCTATCACAAGCACTGCGCCGTCCATAATCGCCGCCCCTGCGAGCATGGTTGCCATCAAAGTTTCGTGGCCGGGCGAATCTACGAATGAGACGCGACGCAATGGCTTGGTCGCAGAACTGCAGTGAGGGCACTTCTCTTGAGTTGTGTAACATGAGGGCGCATCGCATGTTGGGCATTTTCTGAAAGTTGTATCAGCGTAGCCCAAACGAATCGATATACCACGACGAATTTCTTCGCTGTGAGTATCCGTCCAAACACCTGAGAGGGCCTCGGTCAAAGTCGTCTTTCCATGGTCGACATGCCCAACCATACCTATGTTTACGACAGCTTGCGGCATACTCACCGCTGTTAGGTTGCGCCGTAACTTTAAGTTATTATCGCTCGTCCAGCATAGCTACGCCAAAAATTGGCTATCCCTATCTATGAGGTACCGTCGATATCAGTGATAAGGATTTTATTTTTTATCTGCTCGTTCTCGATGTGGCGATTCAGCTTTCCTTCGCATTATTAGGTAAGAAAGAGGTCGAGGAAGCTCTCGTCCCCCTCGGAGGAAAGCTGTGGATTTTGCCGAGCGCAACCTTGTTCTGCAGGGAAATCTGGAAGGATCTAGACTTGACCCGCACACAACAGATGTTTAAAAAGCTGAAACGACATTACCACACGATTTTGCTGGATACCGTCGCTGGGTCAGGACTTGAAGCAATGAGTGCATTGAATATTTGTGATAAAGTCATCGCAGTTTCCACACCGCACCTTCCAGCTGTGTCTGCCACTTTGTGGACCATTTTCACCGCAAAAAGGCTCAACGTCCCGATCATGGGGCTAGTTCTAAACAGATACAGGGGGAGACGCTACAAGCTGACCCCGGCCGATATCCAAAAAGAAACAGGCGTGCCGATACTTGGATGCATACCTGATGACGAATTTGTTTTAGAAGAAGTAAGGAATGGTGCCCCAGCAGTGCGCAGTGGTGAGAAATCCCCTGCAGCTGAAGAGATAGTAAAGCTGGCGAAGCGCCTCCAGACCAATCTTGTTCCCCTTTGAAAGACTGGACTAGGATTTGCTCTCCTTACCCTTCGGCGCCAACTCCTCGAGTGGCTTTTCTCCCTTCTTCACTATTTTGGCGTTTATCTGCACTATATCATCGGAGATTGTCCGCCCGCGGACTCGTTTGCGCTTACGCTCGCCAGGTCTACGTGGCTTGTACCCAACGCCGCCAGATAGAACGAGATAGGTGCGCCCCGATCCATGAACATCTGAACGCATAGGGAAACCATCCTTATCCGTGCCTCCAGTTATCTCCAGCTCGTAGCCAGATAGACCTACTATTTCGCCATCAAACTTCTCGCCTATCCGCAAGCCGACGAGCCTCCTAGCGGCTGGCTCGTGCGCCTCAAGGGAGTAGGACTTGCCGCTCTCCGGATCCGCTGCCACAACTTTGAACATCTACATCACTCCATACGTTGGATCTCGTTTTTGCTTTATTGTTATTATTTCATCCATCACCGCTAGTTCATCTCCAGACAATAAATCCTTTAGCCCCCCCTTCAATTCAAGCACGTGATCTCTGGGTATATCTGTATAGAGGGTGTCCCCTTCTTGGATGTGGCGACCCACTATAGCTCCCTCTATAGAGACAGCGACTTCATCGCCCAACTTCGCTTCTTGCACGCCCTTCTTCTCGCGTTGAATCTCGTGAATTGTACCGACTTGGTTACCGTCCTTTCGCATGATTGGATATTTTGGTTTCACCACGCCACCGAGCACATCCACGCCAACAATCGCTGGATGGCTACGTCGGAACACGTATCCTTGTTTGACGGTAAATTTGCCAGGCCTCACAAAGACCTCCAAACGCTCGGCCCTGACCTCTTCCCTCCTCTCTTTTGACCATTTTTCGTAGTTCTCCATCAACCGGTATATCACATTTTCGTATAATATCGGCACTTTTTGTACCTGGGCCTCATCCTGAGCGTCCTGCAATACCTTCACATTGAAGGCGAGCACCACCCCAAGCAAGGGGTCCGTCTTCGCGACCGTCACAGCCTCAATGACATCCCTGCGCGATACGTCACCTATATCTGCCATTCGTATAGGCACCTCCTTCTCCCGAAGCTGGGTCTCGAGAGCCTCGAGGGAACCAAGCGCATCCGCCTTGAGGACCACCCCGCTTGCGCCCGTTTGTATGCGCACTCGCTCAATTTCTCGCTGGAGCTCCCGTCTGAACTTTTCAACATCTGATTCATCTTTTACCACCCAAAAAGGAACACCTGCGACCGCCCCCTCTATTCCTGGAGCCGCCACTTTGACACCCGCAGCCGCAGAAACTCGCTCGACGGACCTGAACTTGTCTTGGGGGTCGCGGATCTCGTCGAGCGGCTTCGGTTGTAGCAGCGCACGAACACGCGAGGTCACCACTTTATCCAAACCTCCAACTACAAAACTATCGCCTTTTGAGAGAGTACCATCGTAGATTATTACATCGATCGCCGTGCCGAGGCCAACTTCTTCCTTCACCTCGAGCACGGTGCCGCGTGCAGGCCCAGTTACCTCGACGGCCAACTCTTTCTCAAGAAAACGCTGAGCTAGGCCGGCCAAGATCGTCAAGACCTCCGGGATACCCTCGCCCGTCTTCGCGCTCGCCGGAACTATCGTGACCTGCCTTTTAAAATCATCAATTCTGTCAAAGCGCTCTGCCTCGAACCCCAACTCGTGAAGCTTCCCGATGAGCTCATAGATTTTATCGTCCAATGCACGTTGGACATCCAAGCGCTGCTTTGCAAACGAATCCAAAAAACATGCCTTCTGGATAGGTTGCCACCCCGGAATCAAGTCTATTTTATTTGCGACGAGCATGAACGGTGTTTTGTAGGATTTCAAAATAGTCAGCGACTCCAACGTCTGCGGCATGAATCCTTCGTTTATGTCTATAACAAGTGCTGCCAAATCTGCAAGAGCACCGCCACGTCTGCGTAGATTCGTGAAAGCCTCATGACCTGGAGTATCGATGAACAACAGCCCGGGTATTACGAGCTTGATACCAAATCTCCCAAGCAACTTTCCACAAACTTTCTGAATTACAGAAACAGGAACCTCAGATGCTCCAATCCACTGAGTTATCTGGCCTGGCTCCCTAGATGCAACTGCAGTCCCTCTAATTGTGTCAAGCAAGCTAGTCTTTCCGTGATCCACGTGCCCCAAAATTGATACGATCGGACATCTAAGTCGTTTCATTTGTTCTTGCACACATTTCACCTATTCTAAAGTGTTTGTCTTGATTTATAGCAAACTCGTTTATGGGCTCAATAAAAAGTTTCCGAACGCATCGAGCTTTTCAAGTTTCAGTAGTGATCGAGTGTAATGTGTTTCTCGATAGTCTACACTTTACAGAATTTGATTCAACGCTTTTTTGATATTATTACCCACCTTGTGTTTTGGGGTATTTTTGATTGGTCTATCCTATATAGTGGATGCGTATTTCTTTGAATATTGGTCGTGGCGCTTGCATCGGCGTGGGGGCTTTTTTAGGTAGTTGTGTAGGTGAGGACAATTCTGTTATTGTCGTCGGTACAGCAGTGTCCATTTGCGGCGGAGAGCCGCCGCGCGTTGGATCATATGGTGGTAGAGGTGGTGGCCCGATTAATTCCACTTTGTATTGTACGTATCTGGCTTGTACATCGAGACTGGAGCCGTTCCACACCCGGACCCATTGATAATCCCAGGGGTCACCCTCATTATAGAGGCGCACGTAGACCTTGACTGTACCAGATCCAGCCGTATCGAACTCGACATTATCCCAGTCGACGACAGCACCAGCATCGTAAATTGAAGACTCAAGATAACCACTACCGGAGTGTGGCCCCACGATGTTCTCCATGTTCGGCACGACACTTCCATCGTAGCTATACCAATTATTGTACGTTTCATCCCACATGCCAACCTCTGGCTCACCCCAAGTTCCAGTACCACCCCAGCTCGTCTGAACCCAAACACCAGGAACTGGGGTATCAATCGTAAATTGCCATACCTCCGACCATAAACTCGGATTGTCCGCGCCATCCACAGCTCGAACGCGCCAGTAGTAAGTGTTCTCAGACAGCGCACTTTGCGTGGTGTACGTAGTCACAAATAAACCGTTTTCGTCGATCTCAAGAGAGGAGAAATCTGAATGGGTATCCACCTGAAGATCATAGGTGACGCCTGAAGGATCGCTGACGGACGACCACTCGAAGGTCGGAATATCATCGCTCGTGATCGTATCATTTTCAGGCAAGACGAGAGAAGGAATTGGAGGCG
>JBGPSS010000039.1:0-8783 GCA_041490225.1 Hadesarchaea archaeon | reverse complement strand
CGCCACCGCTCGATCAGCCTCGCTTTTTGTTTATGATTTTCCTAATTTATGCTTTGCGTAACGCGAGTTTGTACCCAATTTTTACATTTGTGCAAGAAATTGTACCTGCTGGAAGCTCAACTATGTAACTTGCATCTACTTTTGGTCTATGTATTTGCCAGGGCTTGAGTCTCTGGCAAATTTCAATCACGAAAAAATTCGAACTCGAAAAAATTACATCTATCGAAAACCTTAAGAAAAAAGTGTGAATGCTCTGTCGCCTCAACTTCAATTCAAAAATAAGTGCTTCACCTTCACAGAAGTTTTGTCTGAACATCAAACCACGAAATCTTCGCCAAAAAGTTTCCGCCGGCTCTACTTTGCTTGCCAAAATCTTTCCTGTCATGCGATCGACCAAGCGTGTGCTACGCACGTGTCCCGCCGAAGCTTTGGATGGAAGTACTTTATAAACAAAAAACTCGTTTAGAAAACGATACCACAGAAGAGATTTTAACATCGCCATCATAGTTGAACTCGATCGTATGTTCACGAAATCCGAACTTCAAAAAACTGTCGTCGAGATGCTCAGCCGTGCGGCCACAACTCTGCCAAGAGATGTAGTTCAAGCGCTGAAGTTATGCAAAACCAAAGAAACAAACGATATAGCGCGACTTCAGCTCGACACAATGCTCCGCAACTTGGAGCTGGCGAAAAAAATGCGCGCACCGATATGCCAAGATACGGGCATCCCGATATTTTTCGTGAAGTTGGGCTCCGAACTCGAGCTGAACTTCGACCTCAACCGAGCGCTCGCCGACGCCGTCCGTGAGGCCACGCGAAAAATACCTCTTCGAGCGAACGTCGTCGATCCATTGAGCCGCGCAAACACCGGGACAAACGTGGGACAGGGACAACCCATCGTTCACATCGAACTCGCGCGCGGCAAAGGACTCCAAATCGACCTCATCATCAAGGGTGCTGGTGCCGAAAACTGGAGCAGGCTCTTCATGCTCAAGCCAACCGCTGGGGAGAAAACGATAAAGCGCACGGTGCTGCTCGCGATCGATGAGGCCGGAGGGCAACCGTGTCCGCCGACGATCGTCGGTGCAGGTATCGGAGGCTCCGCAGATGTCGCCTGCCTGCTCTCGAAGAAAGCCTTGCTCCGCCCGCTTGATGTGAAAAATCCCGATAAAAAATTCGCGAGGATGGAGCTCGAGCTGAAAAATGCTGCGAACGAGCTCGACATAGGGCCGATGGGGCTCGGCGGCCGAACCACCGTCCTCGGCGTCAGAATAGCGAAGGCCGCGTGCCACACCGCAAGCCTGCCGCTCGCGATAAACTTCCAATGCTGGGTCGCTCGCAGGGCATCCGCGCGCCTAGTCGGAGATAAAATGAAAGTGGAGGCACTCTAGTGGCCAAACTTATTGACCTACGACCACCATTGAGCGATAAAAAAATAGAGGAGCTCAAAGTCGGAGACATCGTAAGCTTAAGTGGTACGATCGTCACCGCTCGCGACAAGGCTTACGCCCGAGCCATCGACCTCCTCCACTCCGGAAAAAAACTACCCATTGATATGCGCAACGGCATCGTCTACCACTGCGGGCCACTCGTCAAGAAGACCCCCCGCGGCCCAAAAATCGTGTCGGCCGGACCAACCACGAGCGCCAGACTCGACGACATGCAGATTGATTTCGTGCGACGGACGGGCGTCAAGGCGCTAATCGGCAAAAGTGGGGTGAGGGAAGACGTGGCATCAGAACTCGCGCGCTCGGGCTGCGTCTACCTCGCGTTCACCGGCGGCGCAGGGGTGCTCGCCTCTCGATCGATCAAAAGGGTCAAAAAGATACTTTGGCGGGACCTCGGCCCGATAGAGGGCCTCTGGGTCCTCGATGTCAAAAAATTTGGGCCGCTCGTCGTGGCCATAGATGTCCACAGCGGAAATCTCTACCTGCGAAGATAGTTCGGTCTATTGAATAGATAAATCTCTAACTGAACAAAAGAAAAAATAAAAAAAAGGGGAATGTTTGGCGTTTTTCCCCTTTTACTTCTTCATTTCCTTGCGGAATATTGCAATCGCAGCCAGTATCAATGCAACCACCACGAGGATGATCGCATATGTCGTCAATGGTGTAACTGTGCGCGTCACCGTGCGTGTCGTTACCACTTGGTTGCCAGATGTTGCAGTAACTGCCCCATCTACTGCTACCACGTTGATTACGTTGGCGCCCTCTATCAAGGGTACAGTGGTCTCGAAGCTCCCATCTGCGTTCAGGTAGACTGTCTTTGCTACACTTGCGCCAGTGCAGTCTATAGTCACCCCCAGTATCTGGGGATCTGTGACTATCGCATCGGTTATTTTACCGCTCACGGTAATCTGAGCCGCATCGGTGGTCGTGTCGACAGCTGGTGCGCTGAGGGCGATCACCGGCGGGGTCGCGTCCACAGTGTATGTGCCGAGGAGCACCTGACCAGACGTGTTGCCGGCGGTGTCGACTTCCTCGATGTATACACTCTGGCCCACTCCCTCGGAAAGCGCTATGGTGAGCGAGTAGTCGTACCGATTATTGTTGGTATTCATCGTTGTGGATGCTGTCGCTGTGCCCTTTAGGACGGGTGCGCTAGCAGCGACGTAGACGTTGATTGTCGATCCTGGCTTCTGCGCGCCACCTGCAATCAACCACGAAGTCTTCTTAGTCGTGCCAACGAGTACAGCACTTGTGGTCGGGTCTTTCACCGTAACCGCCGCTTGAAGTAGTTGTGTTGTCCAAATCGGCCTTGAGACGTCGATGGTGAAGCTCTGCCTGGCAATCACCCAGTTGTCGTTGTCCAAAACACCGTGCGCTAGGTTATCGTTCGCGCTCACGACGATCCAGTATGTGCCGTTAGCAAGTCCATGGCCTCCGTTATCGATGACGTTCTCAAAGATACCAGTCGCCACGCTCCATGGGCTCTTGTTGTCAAGCTGCCCGTACGGAGTTGCTGGAGTTCCGTCGTTGATGTTGTCGTTGTTATCCAAGTACACATAGAGATTATCGGGGTTCGCAAGTCCTCTGAACGCAACACCCAATCCCGAAGTCGGGTAGCCTGGATCAAGTATCGTTACCTTGATCTTTGGCGTGTTGTCGTTGATGAGGAAGCTGTTTTCTATCCATGCAACCTCTCCACCCGCACTTGTAATTGTGTTGAAGGTTATCGTCGGCGCCTCGCTGTCGTTGAAGATGTTCTCGATGTTTTCACTCACTGTGTTGCCCGTGCGATCAGTCGCCGTTACAATCACCGCGCTGTTGTAGCCCGTACTGAGAGTTACAGCTGCTGCGACCCAACGGTTTTCGACGGTCGGATCCCGAATAGCTGCTGTGCTACCAATGACGACTGAGGTAACCCATCCGGCATTGTCAGTGTTGTTTAACTTGTTATCCGAGACAATCATGACCATCTTATGGCTCGTGTTGTTGTCCACATACATGAACATTGTTCCGGTTCCGGTCTGTGTGACGTTCGTGCGCATACCTGCAACAAGTGTTGCCAGGGCATTGTCTGTGAAGACTGGCGCTCGAGTGTCAACGGTAATTATGTTCTCTACGTCTGTGTTCTCGTTGCCCGCTAGATCCTTTGCACTTGACAGCCTAACCGCGACCGAGTTGTCATCCCAATTGTCAACCGTGATGTATTGGTAGACCCAAGTGATGTTGTCGGTCGTAGTAAACGATGTCCCTAGAATCGGTGGGAGCAAGTTCTCATTTTGGCCCGAGTTCTCCACGTAAACTGTACCTATGGAGCTCAGTGCCTCGCTCGCCGTTATGGTGATCGTCGCTTGAGCATTATCGAGTTTATTACCAACCACGTTGACTGGGGAAACTCCAGTCTGCGTCACATTGATTTCCACAGACGGGACTTTACCATCTACACTCAGCGTGATTAGGCCATAAATCGAGGCAAGATTCTCCCACTCGCCGCTCGTCTCATTGTGCACAAGTATTGATATAGTGTAGTTGTTTTCGATGGTGACGTTTGGCGTAGTCCACAGGAAAGTGAAGGTCTGACTGAGAGTCGGCGCTATAATGTTGTCAAGGATGTTGTCGAACTGCACGTAGCCTGATCCTGAAGACAAGCCCCAGGTAATTGGCCCGAGAGCGCTTGCTGTTGACTTCATCAACAATGCTCCAGTGCTCAGGCTCGTCGCCGCAAGCTTCAACTGGTTACCAGCCGTGGTTATGTTCATATTCTCTTTAAGCCTCAAGTTCTCTGCCGCATGGTCGATGTTGACTGCCGCAGCGTTCTCACCGTCTTTGCCGAGGTCAACGCCAAGCTCCGCCGACATGTTCTCCAAGTTGTCGGATGCGAGCTTCAGATTCTCTCCCGCAGAGGGCAAGTTGTCGTACATCGCAACCCCTGCGTTCTCAAGAAAGAGAGCTGCCTTCTGGAGATTAGCGCTTGCCGTTGCAAGGTTGCTGACGGTTGCCAGACGCACACTTGCGCTCGTCAGGTAGTTCTCGGCCACGCCAAGCGCGTAGCCGGCGTTGTCCAAGAAGTTGCCTGCATCGAGGAGTTTGTTTCCGGCAGTTCGGAGTTGGCTTCCCGCAGTACGGAAAGTAGGCGCCAGGTCTGTAAGTTGATTAACCAGGTTATCCCCAGTTGCATAGATATTATCGCCTGCGTCTATCAAATACTGTCCTGCGGTTTCCAAGTCTCCTTTTCTGATAGCTGTCGCCGCGCTCTGAATATCCGCACCTGCGTTATCAAGGTACTTTGCTGCAACGTTGGTGACGTTCTCCATGTTTTCTGTAGGAACTTTAGCGGGTTTACCAGCCGCTAGTCTCAGAGAAGCGCCTGCATTATCTAGTTTAGACCAAATGTATTCAAGGTTCTCCACATTGTTGTCGATCGCGTCTGCCGCGAGTCGAATGTAACTCACTACGCTGGTGAGGTTAATTACCACGTTATCTCGAGCAGTAGCAGCGGCAGTTGCACTGTTTTCTGAAAGAAGCCAGTTAACCACTATTAACGCAAGGTTATCGCCAACCGCCTTGATATTTGGACCCGAGGATTTCTTGTTGTCCTCTGCCAGTATCATGTTATCCCCGGCTTGCGTGATGTGAACGACCGCATTCTCGATGTTGTCGGCCGCAATCACCAAGTTCTCCGCATAGCCGATCGGCTGTACGAAGCCCGAGGAGTTAGCCACAATCCTGACGTTGTCGATGTTGTCTGTCGTAGAATCGTTCGTCACGGTTACCGTGAACACGATCCTAGTGTTCGCCCTCGCGCTCGAAGGCGATACAGTCGGCGCACCTGGCGAAGCCTTAACGGTAGTTGTCGAAAATGATAGTATAGATACTGCCATTGAAGTTATCATTATGGCTGCAATCACTTGTAGTAACTTACTTTTTTCCATTTATTCACCTCATATATAGCAGCATAACTAGGGCGACCCCCCTATTTAAACGTTCCCCTTTTAAAAAGGTCGAAGTTGAGAAAAAAGCCTTTAAAAGCCTCAATTGCCAAAAAAATCACGTTGATAGCTAAAGTTGATTTCGGCAATTGCCGTGAAGGAAATTCCTGTCTAGACCCGCGGTGAAATTCCCACATACGCGCGTTATAATGTACTTATCAAGTTTTGTGTACATTCAGATGTACTTGTCTAAATACCGCTTCGGCCCCTAATCTTCTTTTGTTTTACATGTGATGAAAACGAATACGTCTATCTTTCAAATTATGGCTTGAATCAACCGCATAGGTATTTTAAACATCTATAAATTGTTGTAGCTAAAATCACAAACCTTAAATTTGCGGAGCAAACTACTTTAGCGGAGGTCGAAGAGTGTCAGTTGGAAAATTCTTGGTCGCGTTCGTCTGTCTTTTTCTTTTTTGGATAGGTTTGACTGGCTCGCTCGACGTCCAGGAGCTCGTTGCTGGCGCCATCGTCGCCGTTTTCGTGGCCGCCGTCTCGTATGAACTCTTGATAAAGGGGCACGTGAAGGACAAGTTTGAGCCAAAACGCTGGGGATACGCGATAGCCTACTTCCCCGCATACGTCTGGGCCGAAATAAAGTCGAATTTGGATGTGATCTACCGCATCGTCCACCCCAAGATGCCAATAAAACCGGGCATAGTGGAGGTTTCGACCGACTTGAGAACCGATCTTGGCCTTACAGGCTTGGCCAATTCGATCACCATGACCCCCGGAACCTTGAGCGTGGAAATCGACGAAAAGAAACCTTGCCTCTATGTCCACTGGATCAACGTCCAAACGACCGACCCTAAAGAAACGCAGGCGGCGATAGCCAAGCCGTTCGAGATATTCCTGAGGAGAATATTTGGATGATATTCGCAGACATACTACCTTGGATCCTCGGGGCGCTTGGGGTAGCGAGCATCATCTGCGTCATCCGCGCTGTCTTGGGGCCGACTGTACCAGATAGGATGGTCGCGATCGACACCCTGACAGTAATTGTGGTCCTAATCCTCACCCTGCTCGGCGTTTACTACCGCGCCAGCATCTACTTGGACATCGCACTCATCTACGCCTTCCTCAACTTTTTGGGAACGGTTGCTCTAGCAAAGTACCTCGAGGGGCGGGGGCTCGAAACATGATGAACGAAATAGTAGAAATTGCCTTTGATTTTATCCTGATCATCGGCGCCTTTTGTAGCTTGGTCGGCTGTTTCGGCCTTGTCCGATTTCCGGACGTCTACAACCGCATCCACGCCCAAACCGTCGCCATCATCGGCGGTTGTGTCCTATCCCTTCTAGGCCTATGCCTGTACACCGGGTTCAGCGTTTACACCCTTAAAGCCATCACGATAGCCGCCTTCCTGTTCCTCACCAACCCGATCAGCTCGCACGCGATAGCCCGCGCCGCGCACAAGTCCGGCGTCAAGCTCTGGGCAAAAAGCGTCGTGGACAAGCTCGAGGAGGATAAAGTATGAGCTGGGAAATGATGCTCCACTACTTCTTGCTTGTGTTTCTCCTAGTCATCTGCATCGTCGCCATCGAGGTCAAAGACCTGCTGTACGCCGCGATAATGCTCTGCGGCGCTTCTGCCGTGATCGCGGCGCTCTTCTACATCTTGCACGCTCCGGACATCGCCATAACCCAGGCCGCCGTCGATGCTGGGATAGCCACCGTGCTGTACATAGTTGCCATCAGCAGGACTAGGAGGGAGGAATGATGCGTCGAGTCATAGCCATCGGTCTCGTATGCGCAATCGGCGCCCTGCTCGTCTTCACTGTCTCAAACTACCTGCTACCTTTCGGCACATTCCCGCAGCGCAAGTTCGAAAATTTTGAAAATCAGAGCGTTGCACAGGTCTACCTAGAAAACGCCCCCATAGCTGGGGCCGGAGGCGCAGGTTCGGCGAACGTTGTCACAAGCATAGTCTGGGACTACAGGGGTTACGACACGCTAGGTGAGGCTACGATATTGTTCACGGCGGTGTGCGGCGTGGCCATGCTCTTCAGAGCCGCCAAGGAGGAAGATTGATGGCCGGTATGACCCTCATAGTTAAGACCGCGAGCAGGCTGTTGTTCCCGTTCGTTTTGCTTTTCGGCATATACATAGTACTCCACGGCCACCTCACGCCGGGCGGTGGATTCCCAGGCGGGATTGTAATAGTCGCTGCGATAGTGATGCTGCTCTTGGGGTACGGTGCCGAGGCAGCAAAGACCAAGTTCAGTCCACTACAAGCCTCGGTTTCGGAGAACATTGGGTCCTTGATCCTCGTCGCGACCGGCTTACTCGGCCTCTTTTTGGGCTTTAATTTCATGAAGAACGCCATCCCGCTGGGCACCACAGGTAACCTCTACAGCTCCGGTATCATAATCCCGCTGAACATAGGCGTCGGCATAAAAGTGGCGGCCGGATTAGCGGTTATCCTGTACGCTATGCTCACCGCCTTCGAGGAGGAAAAGAAATGAACGTCGACTACATCGTCGCCATGCTCATGATTTCATTCGGCCTCTACTGCCTTCTGATCAAGCGCAACTTGATAAAGATGGTCATCGGGCTAGAGATACTGACGTTCGGCATCCACCTTTTCCTTATAAGCATGGGATATCGCGAGGGCGGCATCGCTCCGATAGTGACTGGCACGAATCCGGCCTCTGTGGTGGCTACGATGGGGGTTGATCCCCTGCCGCAGGCGCTCGTGCTCACTTCAATCGTCATCGATGTGTGCGTCACGGCCATGCTGCTGTCGCTCGCCATCTATGTCTACAAGTATCACAAGACGCTCGACATGTCGGAAATCAGGAGGTTGAAGGGTTGATCGAAGCTGCGCCTATACTTGCCATAATTATACCTCTGATGGGGTCTTTCTTGACTCCGTTGATTAGCATTTTAACAAAACGCTATAAAAAAGAACGGATCCGCGACCTCTTCGTTGTGGCAATCACCATCGTGACCTTGCTTCTCGTACTCCACATGCTCCCGACCGTCTGGAGCGGAAATATTATCGTGTACAGACTGGGTAACTGGACCCCGCCGTGGGGCATCTGCCTGGCCATCGACGGCCTAAATATTTTGGTCGCACTCATCGTTTCCGGCATCGCTATGCTGGTGTCGATTTATTCATTGATGTACATGAAAAAAGACACCGGTCTTGGGAAATACTACACCCTACTTCTACTCATCCTCGCCAGCATGATGGGCGTAACCCTCACAGGTGACTTTTTCAATTTGTTTGTATTTTTCGAAATAATGAGCGTCTCGGCGTATGCCTTGGTCGCCTTCAGACGCAACTGGGACTCCATCGAGGCCAGCATCAAATATATGGTCATAGGCTCGCTCGGCGCATCGCTTGT
>JBGPSS010000038.1:0-8835 GCA_041490225.1 Hadesarchaea archaeon | reverse complement strand
GCTCCTGAACCTCTTCGTCAAGTTTTCGGTCTTGGGCTTGCACTTCAGCTCACCAGCGACATCGTTCGGACCGAGGAGCACGAGCTCCTTGCAGTTCAATTGAGACTTGAGCACATCGTTGAGTCTCATGAGCAACACCTTGAGCTCTTGTGCCGAAGTTTGCACGATTACCTTTTTCACCGGCCAACGCAGCTTGAGGTTCGCCTGTTGTCTTATGTTTGCAGACGCGTCGATGAAGGCTCTCACCGCGTTCATTCCACGCTCGAGATTAAGGTCGATCATGTCCTCCTGCGCAGTGGGCCAAGAGAGTATGTGTACGCTCTCCGGAGATTTTTCGTGTATCGACTTCACCAAACCTTGATAGATCACGTCGGTCACGTGTGGCATCAGAGGGGCGAGCAACCTCATCAGTATGTGCAGCACCTGATACAGGGTAATGTAGGCCGCGAGTTTCGATGGATCCTCGCTCTCTATCCACATTCGATTTCTGATGAGCTTCACGTACCACCTGCTGAGGTCTTCGAGGATGAATGAAGAAAGTTCACGTGTCGCGAGGTGGATGTTGTAGCTCTCGAACGCCCGCTCGACGTCGCGCGCGAGGCTGTTGACGCGAGAGAGTATCCACGCGTCCTCCTGCGCGAAGCTGTTTCTGATTCTGAGGAGGTAGACACGGGTCGGGTCGAACTTGTCGAGCGCCATGTACGTCGTGGCGAAGACGTAGACGTTCCACAGCACATTGAGCATTCGGTTGACGACATCGATGCCCTTCCAGTTGAACCTAAGATCCTCCCAAGGGGCGTTCGCTGAACACGTGTAAAATCGAAGGACATCAGCGCCGAATTTTCCGATTACTTCTTCCGGCTCGATCACGTTGCCCAGCGACTTTGACATCTTCCTGCTGTTGGCGTCGAGCACGAAGCCGTGCATGAGCACCTGTTTGTACGGAACATCGTCGAAAGCTATCACCGACGTCGCCTGCTGGCTGTAGAACCACTTCGTTACTTGGTCCTCGCCCTCCGTGATAAAGTCGCTCGGCCAGATTTTCTCGAAGAGCTCCCGCTGCTTCGGGTAGCCGAGGCTGGCCCATGAGGCGATGCCGGAGTCGAACCACACGTCGAGGACATCGGGCACGCGATGCATCTCGCCGTTGCATTTTGTGCATTTGATCACAAGCTTGTCGACACCAGGCCTGTGGAGGTCGACGTCTTTGAGCGAGACCTGCGCGAGTTGCTCGAGCTCTTCCTTGCTCTCGACGATAACGATGTTGCCGCAACCGCTGCACGACCAAATCGGCAGAGGTATTCCCCAGTATCTTTGCCTCGAGATGCACCAGTCGCCCGCGGATTCTACGCCGTTGATGTAACGCATCTTCACCCAGTCTGGGACCCATTGTACGCACGCGGAATTTTTTTCGAGTATCTTCGTCTTGATGTCTGAGATGCGGATGAACCACTGTTCGGTCGCTCTGAAGATCAGCGGAGTGTGGCAGCGCCAACAGTATGGATATGTGTGGGTGATGGTGCCCGATTTCATTAGGATTCCCTTCAGCTTCAGGTCATCCAAAATCACCGAGTCAGCATCCTTGACGAATTGTCTGGCGTACTTCCCAGCATCGCCCGTGAATTTCCCATCAGAGCCAACAGGGCTGAAGACCGGCAGCCCATATTTTGCACCTATCACAAAATCTTCTTCACCATGTCCAGGCGCGGTGTGCACGCAGCCCGTTCCCTCCTCCAGCGTCACGTGCTCCCCACAGATGACGCGGTGGTGTTGTGTGAACTCCTTCTGCTTCGGCACTTCTTCGAGGAGAGGATGCTCGTAGCGCAAGCCCTCGAGCTTGTCCCCCTTCACGAGGTCCGTGATTTTATATTCCGCGATGCCCAGCTCACCCATGACTTTCGCAACGAGGGGCTCGGCCATGATGTAGATGTCGCTCCCGACATAAACCCTCGCGTAGGAGTACTCAGGGTGCACGCATACCGCCATGTCGGCCGGTAAAGTCCAAGGCGTGGTCGTCCATATGAGCATGTATTCGTTTGGTTTGTCGACGAGTTTGAAGCGGGCATACAGCGATGGGTCCTTCACCTCGAGATATTCGCCGCGCACCTCGTGTTCTGCGAGCGCGGTCTCGCACCTAGGGCACCAGTGGATTACGCGCATGTCCTTCTGCATCAGCCCTTTCTCATGAGCGCGCTTGATAGTCCACCAAGCTGATTCGATGTAGTCATTGGTGATTGTGATGTATGGTGTGTCCCAGTCCATCCACACGCCAAGACGCTTGAACTGCTTCGTCATTATGTCGACGTGCTCGAGCGCCCAGCGCTTGCACTCATCAATAAATTTTTCCACGCCTATCACCTGCTCGATGTCTTTTTTAGACTTCACCCCGAGCTTCTCCTCCACCTTGACCTCTATCGGCAACCCATGGCAGTCCCATCCAGGTTGTCGCCGGACGTTGAGGCCACGCATCGTTTTGTAGCGGATGATGGCGTCCTTGATTATTTTGTTCCAGGCCGTACCAAGATGGATTGCTCCGCTCGCGTACGGCGGCCCGTCTAGGAAGAACCAAGTGGGATCTTTTACATGTGCGAGCTTCACTTTTTCGTAGATGTTGTTCGCCTGCCACCTCGCGTGGACTTCTGTTTCAAATTTTTTTGCATCGTAAGCTTTCTGAGCTGGTTGAATCATGTCAATGACCACAACTTATCGTGTATCCAATAGTATAAAATTCGTTCCCCAAACTTTTTAATAGGCTAAAACAATCTTTCCACAGTCTTTGGTGGTGAATTTGTTCCGCTGGACCGAATACAGGCCATTCAAACAAGGCGCCCAAACAGTGCTCAGCCCTCTTGAATCGGAGATCATGGAAATATTGTGGAAAGAAAAGAAAGCTACCGCGCGCCATATTTATAATCGTTTAAAGGTGAAGCACAACATAAGCCGCTCGGCGGTGAACGCTACGATGAACGGCCTGTGCAAGCGGGGATTGCTCAGCACCAAGCTCAGCAAGGGGAAAGGTGGGCTGAAATACATTTATCGAATCAAGCTCTCCCGTGGTAGGTTCGAGCGCGAGGTCGTCGACAAAATCATCGATAGTCTGTTTGAATCTTACGAGAGGACCGCGCAGAAGAAGATGAAGGAGAAGCTCAGAAGGTGTGAGCTTGGTTGAGGCAGAAGAGATATGGGTGGAAAAATACCGCCCAGAGAAACTTTCAGATATGGTCGGGCAAGATGAGATAATCAGCAGGCTCCAAAACTTTGTTGATAAAAAATCTTTGCCTCATCTACTTTTCGCTGGGCCTCCAGGCTCAGGGAAGACGACGGCCGCGCTCTGCATCGCTCGAGAACTCTTCGGAGGCGGGTGGAGGTATAACATACTCGAGCTCAACGCGTCGGATGAGAGGGGCATCGACACCATTCGAACGAAGGTGAAGGACTATGCGCGCACGATGCCCATAGGCGACGTTCCATACAAAATTGTTTATCTCGATGAATCGGACGCCCTGACGTCTGACGCTCAGAATGCTTTGCGGCGCACTATGGAGATGTACACGCACACCGCGCGCTTCATCCTTGCGTGTAACTACTCGAGCCGCATAATTGAGCCTATCCAGTCGCGCTGCTTCATCTTCAGGTTCAGGAGGTTGGTCGATAAAGACATAGCCACGATGCTCAAGAGGATTGCTCGCGTGGAGAAGTTAACGCTTGAAGAAGACGCGATTCAAGCGATAATCTACATGAGCGAAGGAGACATGCGCCGCGCGATAAATGTTCTCCAAGCTACAGCGACGGTGAAGCGAAAGGTCGATGCGAAAGCGGTATATGACGTGAGCGCCTCCGCGCGCCCGGAGGACGTGAAGGAGATGCTTGAAGCAGCACTCGCAGGAAAGTTTGAGGATGCACGCTCCAAACTCATCGGTATGCTGATCGATCAGGGGCTCTCGGGCGAGGATATCCTGCGGCAAGTGCATCGAGAAATTCTGAGCTTGGAAATCCCAGAGCCTACGAAGGTGAAGCTGATGGATAAAGTTGGCGAGGTGGATTTCAGGCTGACGGAAGGCGCGAACGAGCG
Source organism: Hadesarchaea archaeon (assembly GCA_041490225.1). Lineage (GTDB taxonomy): Archaea > Hadarchaeota > Hadarchaeia > Hadarchaeales > Hadarchaeaceae > DYFS01. Next base: position 4,763 of record JBGPSS010000038.1, on the reverse strand, counting down.
CATCCAGCTCGAGGCCCTTCTCGCGCATTTCAGTTTGCTCGGCGATCGCCTGAGGACGACCTAGGTGATATAAATGTCTGAGCTCTGGGCGGACAAGTATCGGCCGCATGAGCTCGGAGAGCTCGTTGGCCAACCGCAGGCCGTCAAAGAGATACTCAGCTGGGCCGAGGGCTGGCGCAAGGGGAAGCCGAGCAAGCCAGCGCTTTTGCTTTACGGTCCAGCCGGCACTGGTAAGACGGCTGCAGCTCAAGCGCTCGCGAGGCAGATGGGGTGGGACCTCGTGGAGATGAACGCGAGCGACAAACGATCGTTCGATGTTATTAAACATGTAGCTGGTACTGCGGCCGCCGCTGGGACCCTTTTTTCGGGCACGACGGGCAAACGGTTAGTGGTGTTGGATGAGGTCGATAACGTTTATGGAGTAGCCGATCGCGGTGGCTATCGCGCGATAGGGGAGCTCATCGAAGATCCAAGAAATCCAGTTGTGCTAATCGCGAACGACCAGTATGAGATACCTTGGCAGATCCGAGCTGCTAGCCTGATGATTAATTTTAGGCGCGTGCAACAGGACGCAATCGTCGGCGCCCTCCAAAAAATATGTCGTGCGGAAAAAATCGAGGCCGAGCCCATGGCATTGAAAGTCATCGCCGAGACGTCGAATGGTGACCTGCGCTCAGCAATCAACGACCTGCAGGCATTGGCCGAGGGGAAGAAGCATCTTGCCATGAAGGATGTGGTGCTGTACAAACGTGACCGTGAAGCAAATATTTTCGATGTCCTATCGCAGCTCATGCGCGCCACCACGGCCAAGCAGGCGCGAGAGTTGCTTTGGTCGCTGGACATGCCGCCGGGGGATGTCCTCGCGTGGATAGACGAAAATATACCCAAGGTGTTAGCGGATCCAGCCGATCTAGCTGAAGCATACGAGGCCATCGCTCGAGCCGATATCTTTCTGGGCAGGACCAAGCGAAGGCAGGCCTATAGAATGTGGAGGTACGCGAGCGATATGATGACGGCCGGCGTGGCGATGTCCAGAAAAGGTGAGCTGAAGTTTGCACGCTTCCAGCTGCCAAGTGCAATCATGAAGATGTCCCGCACGAGGGCCGCGAGGGCGACGCGGGACAGCGTTGCAAAGAAAGTTGCGGGGCGCTGCCATACTTCAAGTCATGTGGCACGAAAAGATTTTTTGCCCTACTTGGGCGTGATTTTCAGGCGCGATAAAAAAGCAGCCCAGCAAATTGCAGCAGAGCTAGATTTTAGTGAAGCTGAGGTTGACTATCTGGCCAAAAGGTAGGCCCTATAGCTTGCTGGGTTTTCCACGGTTCATGACGAGCTTCCCGTCTACCGAAAATTGCCCACGCCGCATGTCCTTGATGAGGTCGAGGTGGCTGGAGGCCTTGTTCTTGCCGTGGTAGGCCCCCGTGTTGTTGCCTATCGCGATGTGGACGGTGCCAAAAATTTTCTCGTCGATGATAATGCTGCCGCCTGTGTATCTCGCACCGGGGTTGCAGCCCACGCCAAACTCTGCGATCCGGTCCTTCTCCCCAGTGTTCGCCTTGAGGAAATTTGAGAAGTTCGCCTTGCCGCTTGTGGCGTCATAATCTGCGATCTTCCCCCGGCGGAACTTTAGCCATAGCCCCTTGACCTTGCCGAATCCGTGAATTGCAGCATTTTCAAAGAAAATCTTACCTTCGGCGGTGGTCTCGAGGGGAGCCACGAAGATTTCTCCGGTGGGGATGTTCAGCCCGACATCTCCCCGCGCCATGTCATCTCGCGAGATGAAACCATCGTCGACGAGCACCGGGCGGCCTTTTATCCTGAAGTGAAGGTCTGTGCCGTCAGCGGCGGTTATTTTTACTTTGTCTTTGCCAGCGAGCGACCTGCGGTAGTATTCGCAGAGTTCCAGCAACTCGGGTGTAAAACTTGCCCTGATGCTATCGAAGAAAATTTGCCTGAACTTGGTGACAGGACAGCCGTAGCCCCTCGCAGCCCCAGGCACAGGCCAGCCAAAGTACGCCCATCTAACCTTTCGTTTGTCCAAGATTTCGTGAAGCTTCTGCCTGATCGGCCCAGTGAGCTTTATTTTTCCTGAGAGCCCCCGTGCCCACATGGGATCGTCATCTTCACCCAGGTAGATTGTGACGTCGGCTCGCCTCGCTATCGCATCAGCGAACGGGCTCATTTCCTTGAGGGATTTCTCAGGAGTGATTTTGTAGTGTTGCCTAGCCTGCCAGCAGCGCTCGGTGAGCAGAAGGGTGTGGGCACCGACTCGCCAGCACTCCTCTTCGATCTTGAACGCCATGCGCTCGCAGCTCGGGTCGGTGGCGTTATACAGAATGCGAACAGATTCAAATTTTCCGTCTGAGCGTCGCCCTATTTTCATTGAGCGCTTGACAAAGGCTCTAGCTATGTTTTTCATCTCCTTTTCGGACGGTTCTGGCATTCCAACACCATCTAGCGTTTGAACTTCCCTGTTTTTGAGTTTATCGGTGCTTTTCCAGAGAATTATCTTTTATTATCAACCAAATCAAAAAAGAGTTGTTTAAAACAGAAAGATTTATAAAAGGGGCGTTTATAACATTAATTAAAAGCCAACGGAGGTGAATAAATGCCAAAAAAGGTATCAACAGCGAATTTACTGGCCAAAGTTGGTGAGATTGCTTTCATAGTAGTTGTGATTGTGGCTGTGGTAGCTGGGTTAGCGACGACAAGGCTTGACGCTGCACAATGCTCGTGGGTCTTCATAGCCCTCATGATCTTGGGAGTGGTAGTCAGCTTAACTACGATAACCGAGGCGGAAGTCAGCCAGTTCATGACGGTCGCAGTAACCCTGCTGGTTGCGAGCTTAGCTGCCGAAACGATTCTTGGCCTAACTACAGTTGCGGGGACATATGTTACCACAGTAAGTGGCATCGTACGCAACATCATGGCCTTCGTTGCACCAGCGGCCATCATCCCATCGCTGAAAGCCGTTTATAACTTGGCTAGGAAGAAGTAGAGCTAGAGCCACATTTTTCTTTTTTTTATTTTTCTTACTTCTTAGCGTAGCGTCTATCACTTGTAGCATCGCTGTTGATCATGCAAACTTAATTTTTAGGTATACTTCTTATTAGCACCAGACTTAGAAGAGCTATGCGCTATTTTTTACCTATAAAGTGTTAAATCGAAGTTTAAGGCAATTAAATTATCGTGAATTCAATATAGTTGTTTAAAACAGAAAGATTTATAAAAGGGGCTTTTATAACATTAGTTATAAGCCAACGGAGGTGAAAAAATGGTTAAAAAGATGGATGTATCGCATATAGCCGGGTATCTCTTTATAATAGGCCTAATCGTGGCGATAATTGCTGGTTTATACACGGGCTTTGGAGGACTTGTAGCGAACACACAAGCTTGGATTTCAATTGTACTCATTATAATGGGAGTAGTAATCGGGGCATTGATGATAACCTCAAAGAAGATCGAGGAAGAAATCTATGGCATTCTTTTGGTTTCGCTCGTACTGCTAGTACTAAGTCAATTTGCTGGAGGAATCTTCACAAGTCTTAACACGGCGGTCAATAATCTAGGAACCGCGTTGAACTGTGTGGTGACGAACATTGCAGTGTTTGCCGGTGCAGCAATCATCGTGCTAGCGATAAGGACCATCACCCACTTCCACATCTCAAAAATCAGATAGGTGGTGGGTGATTCTTTTTTATTCGTTTGCCTAGCGGTAGGTAGATTCCTTGGCTTTAATTCGTTTGAGCAAATTCTCGCACTTTTTTGAAACCCGCTGGTCCTTGAAAGAAATCCCCCTATATCCTATCTTCACAAGTGCCAAGCCCTCGGGGTTTGCTGGTCTGGGCAAGTGATTTTGGGGTTGTTTTAACATCAGTTTAAAATCTTCTAGAGCAAACTTTCCCGCTCCTATCGTGAGCAGCGCACCAACCATGCGGCGCACCTGTTGCCATAGGAAAGCCGGCGCCACAAAATCGAAGGTGAGGATTTTTCTCCCGCTGATCTTCACCTGTTCAAGCTCTCCTAGCGTCGGCCTGCCCTGCTCGTGCTTGCAGAAGCTCCAGAAATCGTGCCTGCCGAGCAACAGTTTTGCCGCGCTCCGTGCCTTCTTCAAATCGAAACCCGCCGGGGCTCCGCATTTGTAGCGGTAATGTTTGCGCAGCGCCATCCGCCAGGGGTCAAATGACGGTTGAACTTCAGTCGTCGAACGGATAGAGATGTCATCGGGCAGTTGAGCGTTGATTGCGCTGATGTTCGGCCGCTTGAGCACGTCGAGCGCCACTACTTGTCCCATCGCGCTCACCCCGCGGTCCGTCCGAGAAGCTACGCGATAGCTGGCCTCGGCTGAATCGTGGCATAGCCCACACTCTTTTAGCGCTTTCAACAGCTCTCCCTCGACTGTAGGCAGGCCAGGTTGTCTGGCGAACCCAAAGTATCGCGCGCCATCGTAGGCTACCTTGAATGCGTACCTCACGGACGAACGCCCCAATCATTCACATGTCGAAGACATATAAAACCTCTTTAGATTTTTTGCTATTTGTTAGAAAATCTTTATAGTCACCCCCGTGTAAATAGAGGCGTTTAGGGGGATGTGTGTGGCAACAAAAAAGAGTGTTTTGGAGTTTATTTCTTCAATTAAAGCTAAAAAAAGGCGTGAATTGCTTGAATTCGAGGCAAAAAAACTTATTTCTATCTGGGGGATTCATACGACGCGCGCCGAGCTCGCCCACGACGTTCAGGAGGCGGTGAAGCTGGCAAGGGAG
>JBGPSS010000037.1:0-8869 GCA_041490225.1 Hadesarchaea archaeon | reverse complement strand
CGCCACGCTCGTGATTGTTCTCGTCGTGACTGGGGCCCTAAGTATGGGTTTCGGCGATCTCTATGACAAGGCGATGGAGTTTCTGCCGAAGCTCTATGATGCCGGGAGAGGTTGGATTAATGTTTTACCGTATTCGTCGGTGGCATTTCTGATCGGCCTTGTTTTAGGATTGTGGAAAGGTTAGTGTGACGTTCTACTGGTCAAAATTGTTATAAAAAGTGCCTACTTCCTCGCCTTGAGCAACCGCTCGAGCTCTTCGACTAATGATTTCACGGGAACATCGGGTACGCTTATCCTGCGGCTCTGTCCGCGTTGCCCCTTGCCTGAAGACTGGAAATCGACCAACCCAAGCTCCTCAGCGTGCCCGAGATACTCCCAGAACTGGGTGTGCCCCCGCGGTCGTTCGTCGTACTCCTCGCAGATGACGCGGTAGGCTGTCTCGACTTCGCTCGTCATGGCATACGCTTGTCCAGACTTCTTCAGCCTCCGAGCGAGCGCAAGCAAAACTAACTGCTCATGCAACTGTAGATTACGAAGCGCCTCCTTCTCTATCTCTGGATGTATCTCCGCCTTCGCTTGGCGTACATGTTCGGGCGTCACTCGGCTCTTCCCCTCATCGTCCGCGAGCATGCCGGCTTGCCAGAGCAGCTCGAGGGCGAGCCGAGCGTCTCCCCAGCGAGCGGCGATGTCTGCGACGAGCGCCGTTGTGTCCTCTTCCACCGCGCTCGCTTTGAAGGCCTCCTTAATCCTAACATTCATTATGTCGACGAGCTGCGTTGCGGAATATTTGTCTAGGTGGATGACATTATGCATGAATGTGCTCTGGGTGCCCGCGTCCAAAGAACGCGTGAAGTTCTTGTCTCGAGCTATCGCGATGATGCTGATGCGTCCCAAGGCGCCGAGCTCTTCACCTGAGCGGGTTAGAGCGTAAAGAATGTCTGGGCCATTCTGCTGGATGAAAAAGTCTATTTCGTCTAGAGCGAGGGCGAGATATACATCGTGTTTCTCCAACCATTTTGTGCTCTCCTTCAAGAGTTCTTCCGGAGAAAAACCCCGCGAAGGCAATTTCAAGTAGTAATTCGCGAGCTCCTGCATGACCATGTGCGGCGATTTCTGCTTGCGGCAGTTGACATGGATGTAGTCGAGCCTCATGTCGCGCTTCTTTGCAGCCGATTTGAGTTCTTCGCCAAATTTCATGGCGAGCACGGTCTTGCCCACGCCGACGTTGCCGGTTATGAGCACCCTCTGACCGACTCTGCTCTCGATCGCTGGTCTAAAAATTCGTGCAAGTTGCCTAAATTCTTCGTCTCTGTGGACTAACGCCTTCGGCACAAAGTCTGGAAGAAGCTTGCTCGTGTCTTTAAAAACAGATCTACGGGCCATCTCCTCCTCGAGTATCTCCTTGAACATCCTGCCCCTCGGACTGATTTTCCATGTTCGAGCATAAAACACTTCGGCTAAACGAGCATCAAGGCGCCACCGATTATGATCGACATCGATACCGCCGCAATCGCTATCGAAACCGCATGCGCAGGTTGCCAGCCACGCCGGTAATAGAGAAAACAGCTCGTCCCCATCGAGATTGCCGCGACGCCAAGCACGATCACAATGAAAAATGCTGCCCTCATCGAGAACCCGTACTTCCACTGAAGTGCTTCCAAGTCCTCAGCTGCCAGTCTGCGAACGAGTTCGGCCCCAAACGTGACTGTTTGCCCAAGCCTTGTTTTGTTCACGACATCGAGGTTGTCGCTCAGGGTGTGAGTCGGCCAGATCGCCTCATCGTGTTCTGGGTTGACCCAGTATATCCAAGTCCCTGGCACGTCGAGGTCGGTGAAGCTTGCGTAGTCGCTGTACCCTCCGATTGTGGAAACATCCTCAGATTTTACATAGACCCCCATGTTCTCCGCCAGCTCCCGCGCGTATGCATCCAGCCATTCGGTGGTGGCGTACTCGTGCGGCCCTTCAAGTCCGATGCGCAACCCATTTTCTGGTCCAGGAGCTATGACATCAAAAATGATCACGGCGACGATTTTGTTCTCCGCATGCCTGCGCGCGAAGTCGGCGCTCCCGAGCAGGTCGAGCTCCTCCCCACCAAAGCTCGTGAAGATAATCGTGCGTGAAAGGTTCTCTGCTGAGAGGGTGCGGGCAATCTCAAGCACGACAGCAACACCTGAAGCGTCGTCAACCGCGCCTGGTGTCAGCATGGAATCGTGGTGGGCGCCCACGACTATTATTTCATCGCTCTGGCCACGCAGGAGCGCCGCGACGTTTTGGGACGTCGAGCTCTCAACGCTCACCTTGAACGACAACTCAACTTCGACATCGCCTTGCGCTAGAAGCTCGATCAAATGCTGTGCGTCTTCCCATGAGATCCAAAGCACGGGGAAGTTGAGTTCAGCCGTCCACATCTCCGAGTACGGCGGCCAATTCTCGTAATATGTTAGGACGGCTAGTGGCGGTGCCCCGGTCAGTCCGCCGATGAACTCCTCCAGATTTTCTCTCCCTATGAGCACGAATTGATCCTTTAGCTGGTCGTAATTCGCGGGCAACTCGACCACGCGAGCTATTTTTCCCGTCACATTTTCCGCCGAGGGTGAGTAAAGAATCGGAACAAAATCTAGATCAAATCGTTCAGGTGACGTCACACGGAGAAGATTTTCCTCAATCATGTAAGAGTTCTGGATGGTGAAGTTCTCGACCCAAACCTCTAGACCATAGCTTCTGAACTCGTTTTCGATGTAGCTCGCTGCCATGGTTTCGGCTGCTGTGCCCGCGAAACGTGGCCCGAAGCTGGTGATGTTTTCCACATGTCCATAGGCTCGGTCGGCTATGGAATCCGCGCTTGCATTAACTAACGCCGAGCTGCACACGAGCGCTGCTAGGGCGAGCAAAATCAATAAGCGTCGCAAGTTGAACCTCATTTTCTTTCTTCTTGGGCACCCTTGAACGCCCTCTTGATCATGATTGGTGTGATTAAAGATGTAACGAGCACAATCGCCACTGTGATCGTGAATAGCTGCGCCCCTACCGGGCCTGTAAGGATCCCTGCCTTTAACCCGATCGAAGCTATTACTAACGCGACTTCAGCGCGAGGTATCATCCCTATTCCAATGCGTAATGAATCAGAGCCACTGAATCTACTTATCAACGCGCCACCGCCGCACCCAATTATTTTACTTACAATCGCTATCAAGACTAGCACTATTGCAATGGAGCTGGCCCCCGCCAAGGAACCCAAGTCCGTGCGCACGCCCATCTCTACAAAGAATAGTGGGATGAAGAACCCATAACCGATAACCGAAATTTTATCTCTGAGCATCCCAACCACGGAAGTTTTTGACAATATTAGGCCGGCTATAAATGCCCCCGTTATCGCCGCAATCTTGACCTCTTCGGCTAGTGCGCCTATTAAAAATACTAACGCCAGCGCGACCGCCAGCGTTATTTCCTCCACGGGGAGTTTGCTGACCCACGTGAATAATTTGGGCGCTGCTTTGAAACCTACATAGATGACTACGGTGAAGAGAAGAGCGATCAAAGCTACTGTTTCAACCACCCCCAATGCCGATATTGTTCCAAAGGCTAAACCTGACAATATCGATAAAATTACGATGCCGAAAACATCATCGATGACGGCGGCGCCAAGTATCGTCATCCCAACTTTGGTGTGGAGTCTGTCGACATCTATCAGAGTTCTGACCGTGATTCCCACGCTGGTAGCAGTTAGAACTGCGCCTACAAATGCCGCTTGCATATCCGACCAATGGTAGACCTTTGCTATTCCAAACCCGAAGATAAACGCCACAATAACACCCGCGGCCGCCACGATAGTTGCTGGCCAGCCTTCCGCCTTGAACTCCTCAACATCGATGGAGAGACCAGCTAAAAACAGAAGTATTATTATGCCGATATCTGCCAAGACACTTACGATTTCGCCCGTGGAGCTAATAGGGTCGATCAGTGCAACCCACCCCAACTGCCCAGTTATCCAACCTGCGACCGATGGCCCAATTATGATGCCTGCTATGAGCTCCCCGAAAACTGTTGGTTGCTTGATTTTAGCGGCAAATATTCCACCGGCCTTTGCAGCTATGATAAAGGTGGCTAGATATAGTAATAATACTGAAAGCTCGACTGGCATTTCGATCGCCTATTTAATCATACTATATAGGCCTATGATTTCTCGCAGAGAGATCAGCCCAACTAACTCGTTATTTTTTTCGACGACTGGAAGATGACGGTGCTTGTGTTCCACCATTATGCCGAGTGTCTCTTGGATCGACATGTCAGGCGTCACTGAAACCGGATGCTTCGTCATGAGCTCGCCAGCGTTGCTTGCGACCTGCTTCATCGCCTGCCGCACCATCGTGCTGCCTACTGTGCTCTCGCGCGAAGGAACGCGCAAGGCGTATAATATATCGCTCTCTGTGACCACGCCCACAAGTTTTCCACCGGCATCCACCACCGGCAAACAGTCCTCGATCTGCTGGCGGATACGTTGCATCGTACCTCTTATAGACGTATCTGGGTGTATCGTCCTCGGCTTTGGATTCATGACGTCCTTCACTTTCATTTTAAGCAGGGTTCCCTTGTCCAAGGGCGAGCTGATATCTTTTTCCATTTTATCACTGCTAAAACTTGATGATTTTTCGGCTTAAAGTTTGGCCAAGCAGTTGTTATATTTATAACAATTACGCTGAATGAGCCCATCTTTTTAAGATTTGAATAACAGTAGAGAAGGGGCTGTAATGAGAACCAAACCGCGTTCTATAAGCATAGCTTCCGGCAAGGGCGGCACGGGCAAGACCACCATGACTGCAAATCTAGGAGTGGCGTTGGGTTCGCTCGGAAAAGATGTCACAATTCTCGATGGTGATCTGGCGATGGCGAATTTAGGAATCGTTCTCGGCATGACTCGTTGTGAAATAAGCTTCCTTGATGTCTTGGCTGGAAAAGCCGACATCAAAGACGCGATATATAAAAATTATGGGATCAAAGTCGTGCCGACAGGTTTTCGCTTCGAAGATATCCACGACGTCCTCTCGAACCTGAAGCGCGAGCGCGTGGAGGGCGCAATCACGGAGCTTCTTCATCAGACTGAATTTCTGTTGATAGATGCTCCTGCTGGAATAACGGATGCGACCGTGATCTCGATAGCGGCGGCGCGAGAAATGTTGCCCGTTTGTAATCCAACATACGCAAGTCTCGTCGACTGCTACAAGACGATCCGCCTAGCGAACGTGCTCGGCGCTTGGACCCGCGGCATCGTCGTGAACCGCGCGGGCAAAGCTGCGGATGTTTCGACGATGGAGATAGAGCACTTCATGGACAAAACCCTTGGAGCGATGCCGATTCTCGCGGAAATTCCTGATGACAAGAAGGCGCAGGAGGCGGAGCGCGAGGGCGTGCCATTGGTCGTTTACGAACCAGAGTCTCCAGCTTCAGTTGCGATAAACGAGCTCGCAAAAGTCGTCGCTGGCGAAGCTGATTTGCCATATACCCTAGAAAAGGAGCAGGAGATAGGTGAAACCGTAAAGCGTCTGACGAGGGCGCTCACCGGGCGCCGCGTCTAGTTCTTTGAGTCTTTGTTACACGTGTAACAAACAATTTACGAGGCGATCTTCATCAGCACGGCGATAACCGCGACGAAGACGACACTCGCTAGGAGAAGGCTCTGGTAAAACCCTATCTTGGGAATGCAAATGAAAAGCACCGCTGCAAACCCAACGTTCGCGATCATCGAAAAGAGCACCCCCATCGATAGATCGGCAGCTTTTGCCTCGCCTTCGTGAAGGTACTGTAAGAATATTGTGCCCCCTGCACGAATCGGTGCTCCGGTTAGGATGCCGCCGTAAACTGGGCCTAGAAAAGATGCGATGAGAAGATGAAGTCGAAGGTTATCGATTTAATTTTTGAATGCATTTTTCACCTCACTATCGTCAGCGCCAACATTAAAGAAGTTTATGCAACTGAAGTTGTTTGGGATGGAAATGAAACCGCTGCCAAGAGTTTCCCAGGCATTCGTTCGCACATCCTCTGTGATATGTGCGGTGATCCTACTATCTGTTGCAGTGGAACTCGCGAGCGCAGCATATCATTCGGCGACGTACCAGAGATCCAGATTCATGGGTAGGAAGGAAGTTGAAGATTACGAGAATCGCGTCGAAAATGTAACTGGAATGGATAGATGGGATCGGACGATGTACTATTGGACGAACAACTTGAGTGTGGCTGGATACCGCATAATTTTTACGCCGTGGTACGTGGGCGTTTCGGCCGAGGTATTTCAGGCGTACATAGTAGGCATCGTCGACACTTTTTGGTACCACGAGGCCGAGCTTTCGCCCTTTCGCGCGGCAATCGAGTTTCACGGTATCTTCGAAATGACAGGATTTTTCATCATCACGGCGATAACCGCACGCCTTGCGTGGAACCTTTGGAAAGGCTTGGCCCACCTCATGGCAGCATCTACTAAAAAAAGAAAGCCGAAACTCAAAAAATCCAAGGCACGTATTAAAGAAATATTGGGAGATTTTCTAATTCTCGCGTCAATCGGTTTTCTCATGATTTTTTTGGCCGCGCCGATTGAGGCCTACGTTTCTCCATGGGTGTGGGGGGTGTTTGATATAACTCTAGTACTTCCTTGTGTGTTTCTCACGCTTGTCGCACTTTTCTACATCACGGTATTTTTTGTACAATTCCGCGGCTGGGAGATGATGAAAAAAGATCTCAAGAAGATCCGAACCGACATCAAGTCACTACTCAAAGGCAAGTTTGTCCCGGCTCACCTCTCGCTCTTGATGTTCATTCTTTTTACAGTACCCGCGATTATTATCATCTTGATGTGAGGTAATCCAATTGAAGTTTGCCGAGTTCAAAGCTCCAAAAGGCGTAGTAAAGGTCGAGCTTGAGCTTAAAGACGACACAATCTCGCGCATCTCGTTGAGTGGGGACTTTTTCATGTACCCAGAGGACGCGCTCGAACGACTTGAGCGGGCACTGGTCGGCGTCAAAGCCGAGAGGGAGAGCTTGCTGGCGGTGGTGCAGAGCTTCTACAGCTCGACAGGCACTCGAACGCCGATGATGGTGCCGGAGCACTGGGTCGAGGCGATTTTGCGGGCGGCAAAGTTATGAAAGATAGTTGTTATAGATATAACAATTGGAGGCGATGAGGTTGGCGAATGAGTGGCGGTTGCTTCCATTGCGAATCGACGATGCGTTCACGAGCATGGCGATCGATGAAGCGTTGCTGAAGCTGAACGCAGAAGACAAATCCCCAAACACCATCCGTTTCTGGCGCTGGTTTCCCTCGACGGTCTCGATTGGTTGTTTTCAGAGCTTGGAGCGCGAGGTCGATCTCGAGGTGGCCAAAAAATATGGCGTTGACGTGGTCAGGCGCATCACGGGCGGTGGGGCAGTTTTTCATGACTACGATGGGGAGCTAACCTACGGCGTCGTATGCAAGCAAGGCGATGTTCCCGACGACATCATCGAGTCCTATCGCTTGATATGCGGCGGCCTGGTGCGGGGTTTGGAGCGTTTGGGTCTACAAGCCGAGTTCAAACCCGTCAACGATGTTCAAGTAAATGAAAAAAAAATCTCAGGCAGCGCCCAGACGCGACGATGGGGTTCGGTACTCCAGCATGGGACAATACTAATCTCTCCAGACGTGCGGTTGATGTTTGAATTGCTCAAGGTCAGTCCAGAAAAGATCTCCGACAAATTCATCGCCTCGGTTTACGAGCGGGTGACGACGGTAGAGCGGGAGTTAGGGCGAAAGCCAACTTTTGATGATGTAAGGGCAGCGATGGTAGACGGGTTCGCTGATGCGCTCGATGCCGATTTTGTCGAGGGCGAACTGGCGCAAGAAGAATTGGGGCTAGCAGAGCAGATCGAGTTAAAATACGCGTCGAAAGAATGGTTGAGGGAACGCTGATGCACAGCCCGTATTTTCACCAAAATCATGGAACACTTTTGGCATGTTATCCTAGCCCTAAATTTCCCGCGCTCTCGATCACTGGCGGGGAGTGTGCACTAAATTGCAAGCACTGCGGTGGGCACTACCTGCGACACATGATCCCCTGCCCGCAGCCGGATGTCTTATTTACGACGTGCCTCCGCTTTGCTGAGGATGGCGCTAGGGGAGTTCTGATAAGCGGCGGGTATAACGAGGAAGGCCAGGTCCCGCTAGATGAGTTTATTGGCGCGATTGAGCGCGTGAAGCGCGAGACCGGGCTCTTCTTGAACGTTCACACGGGCTTGGTTTCGCCTTCGATGGCTAAGGAACTCGGCCGCGTGGGCGTCGACATGGCGAGCGTCGACTTGATCGGTAGCGATGAAACGATAGAGCTTGTGCTCGGCATCAAAAAAACAACGCGAGATTACGAGCGAACTCTAAAAGAGCTTAGTCAATTAGTGCCGTGTGTGGTACCGCACATATGTATCGGTCTGCACGAGGGCAAAATCAAGGGTGAGGCGAAGGCACTAGAAATAGCCGCAGAAATTCGGCTTGCCGCGCTCGTTTTTCTTGTTTTGACCCCAACGTCAGGTACACAGTTCGAAAAAATTTCTCCGCCGACCCCATCTGAAGTCGGCAGAGTGATAGCCGATGCGAGGCTGAAATTTCCAAATGCAACGCTGGCGCTGGGGTGCATGCGGCCGCGAGGGGACAAGAAGACGGAATATGAATTACAAGCTTTGCGCTCTGGCGCGGACAGGATCGAAATACCGAGCGAGCAGACGATTGAAGTCGCGCGCAAGTTGGGGCGCGATGTGCGGAGATTGGAGGCATGCTGTGCAGTGCCTTGGAACGGGTGGTATTAGGTTGGTCGAACATGTGCGGGTCGCATTTGGCACTGGCATCGTGCTT
>JBGPSS010000036.1:0-8950 GCA_041490225.1 Hadesarchaea archaeon | reverse complement strand
CTGAACATTTCCGACGTGTTCTCTTCCAACCCCTCACCAGCATACTCCCAGTCTTCTTCCGATGCCATTTCTCCCCTCGAATTTCGATTGGTAAATACATCCGGGAGGCGAGCGATTGCCGGGTTTTCCGACATTCCTTCCTGGGTAATGATCGGCCGCATGGTTCCAAGGTTAAGGTTTCCATAGTTCGTTGGGAACAGCGTTCCAGGCATTTCTATCTGCGGCAAATACCGCAATGCTCCAGGAGCGTTTTGTTGTAGTGCAAATAACGAGGCCGTAGCTGGGTATTGCTGCCCCGAAAAAGCCTTAATTACTTCCATGAGCCCGGCCCTCAATTCCACTGATCCGGGCATCTTTGATAACGCGGTCAAGTACATTTTCAATTGTTTCTGCTTATTCTCCTCGAATCCGGGAGCGTCGATTATGTCGAAATTCTCCCCGAAGAAAGATTTGGCCAGGGCTCCATACTCGCCGGCCATTCCCCCGCTGCTCATAACATCGGCAATATCTCCGAGCATTTCGAGAGCTTTTGAGGCTCGAGCCCTCTTCGTGTTGGCACTGGAGAGTTGTCTGCTTCTCAATTCTCCGGATTCTGTAAATTCGCTGAAGAATATAGGTTCATCATCTTCCAACTCAGGAGGGGGAAGTCCACCGTATTCCTCAAGCATAGTTCTCGCTTTCTTTGAAAGAGAAGTAAACGGGAGCTTGTTCATCCGTTCCATTATCTTCGTTTCTGCGTCGACCATGCGGAGGAACGGAAGTAGGCGATCTTGCCTGCCTTTTACCTCTCTAAGAGGAACGCGTTTTCCCTGCCCATATTCAACTTTCACGTCCCCGTATTGTTGCATGAATTGTTTGGTCATCGCACGGCGGACGTAATCGAACGATGTCTGCATGATGGCCATCGGGGGAAAATCTACCAGTTTGCCGCCCATGCCCAGAGCTTGGGTGGTCTTGAGAGCGTTTTCGAGGAGATTAGAACTTGGCTCGATTCCCTTGACGATGCCGGTCCCATATCCCTGGCCCATGTTCATCATAAGTTGAGCGGCACGAAGTTGGGTTATTGCAGACGATCCTCCATAATTTGGATCTACTATTTCCCACGGAAATAACTGAGGTTGGAGTCTTTCTCCGGTGAATGGGTTCCTGATCGTTTGGCGAATTTGTTGCGTGGGTTCTAACTCTGTCCACTCATGCCAGTGACCTGGCCTATCTTGGATGCGGTGTGTTACTTGTTTGAAATAATCGCCACGCGGATCAGAGAGCGGAGTTGGTTCTGGGCCTGGATCTCTGTTGAGATATTGACTTATTGACTGGCCGCCTCTCCAGTTGGCCAGGTCATCCGCTATATTTCCGGCCCATGGGGGGAGAGTGTACTCTCCGAGAGGTGCTCCGAGTTTCTCCGGCAATTCTTCCTGGAGGATTCCCGCTATTTCCCACCGCAGGCCGCTTGTTTTTTTTGCTTTTACTTGCTGGAATAAATTATCGTAATCTGACTCCTCAAAATTGGCATCAACACCATGTTGCATGATCCAAATGAGAGCGTCGGTATGGCAGACTACTTTTCCAGCCAAACAATCGCTGTTTGAACAGAAGAGCGTTCCCCCGGACAACTCTTGCATTCTGTTTGGAAACTGTTTTAGTTTTTGCTGCATGTGTGGAACATACCGCATTATCGATGATTTGTTTGAATCAAGAAGATCGAAACTGTTCATGCGGAACGGGTTGGCGAAGAACGACTCGCTCCAGTGCGTTCCTTCGTGCGTGAACTGCCTGCCTACATAGCCTGGAAAGAACATTCCAGGGTTGTTGTAAAATTGATTTGGTTCCTTTATCACCGTCGGCATGACGAGCGGTTCTTTTTTCTGCCACCGCATCAGGTCGGCGTGTTTAGCAGTTTCTCCCGGATATGCTTCTCCCATTTGGGCGAGGACGGTATCGTAGAATGGATCATTCCCTTCAGGATTCGGGGCGGGGTGTCCTTTAAAGATTGCCCTTTCCTCCCATGCTTGATATTGTTCCGCGTGAAGTTCTTGATATGTTTGCGCTGTTGGCGAAGGTGAGGACGATGCACCGGGCATCGCTGGCGGGCTTGGCGGTCGTGGAGCAGGTCCACTCAACGCTTCATCGCCGGGCTGAAAATTTTTAAATTGAGTTTCCCCGTATTTTTGTGCGCTTTCATGTTCGGTTTGCATGATTTGACTTACAGCATTCATCTTCTCCGCAACCGAATTTAACCCGTCCGAAGCTGATTTTGAAGTCTCCACCACAGTTTCTTGTACTTTCTTTAGAAACTCGTACAGCTTTTCCAGGTTATTGGTGTTCAGGCGGAGACCCACTGCTAGGTCTTTCAAATCCTCCGGCATCCTTCTTACCTCCAAATACTTTGTCCCGCGGAGCTTTTACTCCCACGGGCGGGGGCGTGAGATTTTTTTCTCCACGCATTGATTTTAAGTTGCTGTTCCAGTTGTCGATGAACTCCTTCGGGTTGTTGACAGCGGTAATAACTTCCTGGTCTTTTGAATCGTGACTCAGCGACGATGCCTCCGATCGTGGGGAGGGAGCCAACGTGAGGAACATTCTCTGGATGTGTGTCAACTTGCTTATCTCTTCGGCGAGTGGAATGTTAAACTGGTAGAGTGTCCTACACAACTCCTTTCCCTTTGGAGACATAATGAACTCCATAATCTGGATGATGGGAACGGTGGAAATTGAAAGGATGCTTTTGGCCATTTCGTGGACGCCTTTAATGGTGTGCGTGAACTCTTTAAATGTCATTTGCTCGTTTTGAAAGTCTTTGCATCCATACCAAGAGACTAGGTAATCCAAAGAGTCGAAATAGTGTTGCAGTTCGATGAGGTCCAAGTCCGGCTCGAACTTTTCTAATTTCAACTCTTCCTGCATGATTTTGTACTTGATGATGAAATCTTGCGTCTTTTTGGAGCACCCGCTGAGGGCGCGGTCGTAAATTTCGTCAAGCTCAAAAGAAAATAAAGACCGCACCTTGAAGGGCTGGTCGTAATACGGGTTGTTGTAGATCCGCGTTTCCTTGTGCCCGGTCAAGATGTGGTGGTAGAGGTCAAGCAGAAGCTTGGCCTCCTAATCCATCGTGTATTTCACGAACGGGAGTTCCGCCGGTACTTGGGTTAGGATTGACCGTTTGCGACCGTCACCATAACTGTACGGATCAATTCCGCACGCCGAGCGCTTGAAGTTTCCACGGAAGTCGCTGAATGGGAGACTTCGCAGGACGTATGCCACGTTGCGAGATTCAACCAAACATCCAACCAGCGATTCGGTGTCTGGAGCCCAGATGCCCAAGTAGTCGCCCTTGTCATCCCACGCGCCGATGGTGACATCAAAATACTGGTCGTTTGATAGTAACCACCGGAGCATCACATACGCCTTGCAGTTTTCTGCAATACGGGCTGACCACGAAAATCCGTGGGGACGGAACTCGGAACTTTGGTTGTGTTCTCCAAAGACGTGAATCACAGGTTTGGGAGCTATTTCTCCGTCAGAGAAACTCCCCACAACCGTGGCTTGCACTACTTGATTTGTCTTTCCAGCATACATGGGAAACGTCTTGATTCCCTTGAAAGCGCTGGGCCAGAGGATGGTGTATTTTGGCTCTACATCCCAATCCTTGCTATTTACTGGGGTTGACATGGTTAGATGCCTCCTATTTTACCGATGCCCACATGCTCTGGATTTCCTGCCCAGATGTAGGTAAATTCTATCTGCTCGAACTTCCCGGCTGTCTTCAACGCTTGAGCTGCCTCGCTCGTCGGAGTCTTCAAGATAGCCTCTGCGGGAATGTAACAATCTCCAAACCCATCGCAGATTCTCATGGTGGCTCGTGCCAAGACCGTATCTCGAATACAGATGCGAAGATTGCTACAACCCTCCATGTTCATGAATGTATTCTTTGCCGCCAGGAGTTGCACAATGGCAACACCAACACTAAACAGGATGTCGTCCTTGCACCGGATATACGCGGGATTCGCGTTCTTCCCGGTCCCGAGAGTCTTCCCGACGTGGACTACCATCGCGTTGTTGAGGGCACGCTCGAACCCGACGAAATTGATTTGGTTGTCCTGGAAGTCCTTCTGCTCCGTCATCGACCAGTTTTCCGTCTGGTTGGTAGAGATAGACGACAGGAACACGGCTAATCGCGGGTGCAATTTCATCAGTACGGCCATGAGTTCCGCTGCAACGTCTTCCGTCGATTTGTGGGCAATGAGCATTATTCTCTTCGGTTGCCCAAGGACGTTCCTCAGGTCGCGGAACACTTTTCCAGAGTCTCCACCATAAGTTTCGAGGTTGTCCGACAGATTCTTGTTGTATGGAAGCATTCCAATAGCCATCGTGCCATACCCCGAATTGGACCTGGACGTAACTTCCAACTTCAGCGCCGCGACATCCTTCACGAGGTTTCCAGCGTAACAATTACCCGCCAACATAGCCAAAGGATCATACGACAAACTCTCGAACTGGATGTCCTTTTCTCGGAGAGCTTTGAATGCAGTGCTGACAGCATCGATGCTAAAAGTGGAGTACACCTTGTTCGTGCTCAACATCGCTCCGGTTGTTCCAGCGTGGGTTGCGAGAACGCTGGTAAACAGGAACTTGCCGGTCTTGAGACCGTTTTCAGCCGCGTCTTCAGCATAGTTTGTGGTGATGGTTTGTTCGATCAACCCGTAACCATCGTTCCAATCAATATATACCTTATCCAGAGTTTTGATTGGACTCATGGGCGTTCGCCAGTGCTTGTAGGTTTCAGGCGGTACGTTCACCGCAATCAAGGAACATGGCTGTTGCACTAACTGCCCGCCTGTCAGGGTTGAGGGTATCCTGTACGCCCACAATCCTTTTCCGCTCATGCCGTCTTGGCCATAAACGTTGTCAATTGACATCTTCAACTTTGAGCCCGAATCGAGGCTGTTGTACTCCGGCGAGGAATCTGTTCCTTCCATGTAGAAGGGGTTATTTCCAGAGAAACCCGCGGAGTTATCAAACCCGATGAGCCCACCAGTACCCCACCCACGCTGCGCGAGGGAGAAGGTGATTTCTGTGTCTTCTAGCTGTACGTAGAGACTAAAGCTCAACTACCATCAACTCCATCTTCATTATACGTTATTGCCTGCGTGATGGGGGCCTGCGTTTCTCCTTCTGTAGCCGGAATCAAGCTCCATACAACAGGTGTCTTTATGTCGAAACTTATTTTATACGCATAAACGTTCTCCCACTGTAGTAAATGAGTCACATTCACTACCCGGAGACCATTCTCCGTTTCTAACTTCGCGTGGAAAGAACGACATAATATCCGCCACTGAGTCAAGATGCGTCCCCTGACCAACTTGGTAATCGCCTGAGCAATTAACGCTCCGTGCGTCTTGTTTGGTCCATGGCGGGCGTAGATTAGTACGTCCACATTCTCGTACTCCGTGGAACCCTTAATATCATACGGCCGCCTCCAGTCGTTGGCCGGGTATTTTCCAACCACGGCAGCCAGGAAGTTGTCGGCAGGAACCGTATTGAGGCCAAAATTCACGATGATGGCAGCGAACTTGAGTTCCCACCGTTCCGATCCTCTGGCAATGACGAGGCTTTCGTCGCTCACCTGGAAGGTCTCTCCACTATAAACGATTGGACTCAAATTGTGGAGGTCTGCCACGAGAACGCCCCTGCCAGTTGCTTCATCAAGCATTATGCCTGCACCTCAAGTTCAACCGTGTAAATTCCAACGAATGATGTCTGCTCACTTTGAATGCAGTTTGTAATTTTGTATCTTTTCCCGTTAAACTTGACCTTCGTGGTCTGGATGTCTATGGTCTTTTCGATCCTGTCCATTTCGTCCTTGGACACCCGGAACTCGGCCGTCCCAGCGACAACATCCCCGTCGGGTCTCAACGACAATTTCTTTGCCATTTCCACGAACGCCGCGTCTATTGGTGTCTCGTCGTACTCCGGTATGCTCGAAAGTCCGTCAGTTCCCAACGTTGTCACTTCTTTAAGAGTTAAGAGAGATACCTCATCCCTGATGACGTGCAGGTTATTATGCACTATCTGATGTATCCTCTGGAACTGTCTGTACATATTCTTTCACCATCATGTAATACGTATCTAGGAACGTGGGAGCCGTTTCAGCATTTCCCACCATGATTTCGTGGTTGCCGTCTTCGTTTTGCCTGCCAAACTCGACAAACGACCACTTCCTCGTCTTGTTGAAAATCCACGCGTGGAAGAACTCGTTCCCGAGCATTTCAAACGTCTTGTGGGGCAATAGGTCGTAGAACTTTTCGGCTGCTCCATTTGCAAAGAAGAACATAGGCTGCCAGCGTTGAAATTCAACCGTGGATTTACCGAGTGAATCCCGCTGGACATCTCCGGTGAATAGGTGGATTTCCCCGGCCTTCGCAACCCATTCAAGGCAATAACAGAGGGCACATGCCCACAGGGAGTAGTCGGTCAAATCTTCGTCCGCAGGTTCAAAGTCATTCTTGCGCATTCGCGACAGGACTTGAGCATTCACCAGTTTTATGATGATGTTCGGAACTTTTGCAGCGTCAAAATTGGGATTTTGCATCTGGCAATACTCGATGACATCATTCTTGTCGATGATCTTGCTCGATAGGCTCAAAAGCACACCTCCTTTATGAGAAACTTGTCCTGCTCGACCGTGCGGACGATGTCGCCCAGGTCTATCGTGATGTCGAAATAGTAGATGTCCGCTTCCATGTCCTCTATATTTTCCGGGACCGTGAGTATGTTGAATATCCCGTGTGTGGGATCCGACATTTCGATCTCCGCGTCGGACCCACCGCCGAGCGCGTTCTTGCGTTGGAAGATTGGAGCTTCATCGTCCAAGCTGTGCTTCACGGCAAAGACTATCTTCGCTCCAGCAAGGGGCTGGGCTAGTCCAGTATCCTTCCGAGTTACCGTGACTTCCCAGTTCCCGTGGTTTTTCTTGAATATTTCCAACACGGCCATCACGACCTATTTTGTTTTACCCACTTAATTACTTTTACCGCTGCCGGGGGCGGTTTCATATTTTTTTAATAATTCTGCAGGCAACTTCGAGGGCGTCCGCAAGATTTGCCACGTAATCTAACGCGTCTACAATTTCCGTGGAACTGTCCAACGTGTCGACAACACCAGCAGAATAGACGAGCTTTTCAACTATGTCCGCCTCCAACACGAAAATTACAACGAGACCGTACTCGGACACGGAAATTCTGCCCAGTGCTGTAATCTCTTCCGCTACTTGGGACACGCGCCCGAGCGTGGCCAGGCATTCCGCCGACATTAATTCGGTCAAGATTTCACGACCTTGTACGTCGCGAGTTTGTTACTTTCGTATGTTGCGGTCACGGTATAGGTTGCGAGCACGTCGCTATCCGTTCCAACAGAACCTGCTATGGTGTAAGTTCTAATCCTGCACGAGAGTAAATTTCCGGAGGGATTGCTTATTCTCTGGTCGATGTAAAAGTTCTCTTGAGTCAACCCGATGATGCGCGTGGCAAGCAAGAGAGCTTCCGACGTTTTCTCGATGGCGGTATCCTCCCCGAGAGTATTTCCGACGTATCTCTCCGCGTTGGACAGCGTAGCGCCCCCATCAGCTAAAGTAGCGTACCGCTCGGACGTGGAAAATCCGGCGAAGTCGTAGGAATACCACCCTCCCGCGACTTCCCCCACGGCAGCATTGTCCACGACCTTTACCTTGTCGCTGAGTCTCCAGATGGAAATGACCGGGGAGAGTCCCGTCTTGGGAAGTTCGTCCTTCGTGAAAAACGCCGCTATCAATACCATTTAATTCACCTACGGATTTGCCGAGTTTACACACGATGCGGACATTTGCTGGAACGTAACCACTTCCGATGCTCCGGAGGTGAAAGTCACGCTCATGAACAACCCCGCAGTGCTGGAGTTCCACGTCGCCATCGTTGCTGTTACCACGGTACAGTCTCCTTTTGTCATAAATCCGGTCGTGGCAAGTCCGTGTGCGAAGAAGATGTTCGCCACTCCCGCACAACTTGCCCCGAGTGGTCCACGCACTGTCAATTCAATAATTCCATACGCCGTGTCTGCCACGGCTGTTCCCAGTGGGACTGCCATTGTGGCGATGATGGCATCTGCAGTCGTGCCTGCAGTTCCAACGCGGATGTAGAACGTCCGTGCTGCAATCCCCGCTGCTGACTTGGAACAACGGAACGTCCACCGGATGACTGCTCCAATTTGGAACCCTTGAGGCGGGATTGGAATCAAAGATCCTGTCAGGAGAGTGGACGTGGCAGCGGTAACTGCTTGGTCGGCAACGGAGACCGTTCCAAGACCTGCACCAGAGCGGAATCCTCCGTTTGGTCGCCAGTCCAGAAACACGCCAGACTCGCAAGTTGGGATGGCTTCTCCATTTCCCAACTCGTACAGATCCCAGTAATTGGGTGTGGAGGAGTATGTCAATTTAGTGCCAGCGTTGTTCACACCCATGCAACTTGCTCCGCCAGCTCCTGCCGAGCAACTCCGGAAACAATTGTTTCTTGCAGTCAGCGAAGCAGCAGTATTAGACCCGTTGAACCTGACACCCGGTTTGCGAATACGGTTCACAGCACCATCGTTGGTATTAATTCCACCGTTGATGATGATCTTGATGCACTCCCACGAGTCGGAGTTCTTGAACTCCATTGCTGCTGGTCCCCAGAGCGTGCCGTGGGAGAGCTGCCCCATCAGCATCAGCGACTCGCAAGAGTTTGCGGTAGTGGTCCCATCGTTTCTGATGCAGCAAGCATTTGCCGGAGAACACTGGACAACGTTGCACGCTGCAACCCACGTGGGAGCATTCAACACTTCCTGGGCGTCAACCGTGCAACCAGTGAGCGTGGTTGTACCACCACCACCCGTATAATTGACGAGAACAGGATATCCAAGATTGCTCTCCACCCACACGTAT
>JBGPSS010000035.1:0-8969 GCA_041490225.1 Hadesarchaea archaeon | reverse complement strand
GGCGCATTGTAAGCGTTGGCAAGTTTTCCGATCGCTCCGATATGATCCATGTGCCCGTGTGTGAGCACGATCGCACGCACGTCGCGCCCCCGCAACTTGGCGTCGTCCGGTATCGCTTTTATTTTTATCAGCTCTTCCCGACTCATGTTCCCGAGTTCCGCGTCCTCATAGTTCAAAATAGCATCGAGCCTTACCCCCATGTCCACTATTATGTACTTTCCATTGATGCCGATGGCTGTCATGTTTTTTCCTACCTCGCACAAACCACCGATAGGTAAAATTTCGATCATTGCGATCTCCCGCCAAACTTGTCCGGATTTAACCCTCGTGCAACGAACCAATCGCGAGTATCTCCCGTGACGACGAGGGCAGCACAGCGCAAATCCTTGATGCTCGCACAGCCCGTAAGAAACATCGCTATCCTCAGTTCATCCATGAAATTTTTCAACCAAGCTACGACCTCTTTTTTGCCGCGTGTGGCTGGCTTCAGGAGTGGCAGCGCCACCCCGACCAAATCAGCGCCCAACGCCAAGGCCTTTGCTGCATCCAATCCGGTCCTTATTCCACCGCTCGATATGACAGGCACGCTGACTGCTACAGCAACCTCAGCTGTACAGACGGCGGTTGGTATGCCCCAATCCCAGAAGAGATAACCAAATTTAGATTTAGGTTCGCGTAGCGCTTCAACACCAGCCCAAGAGGTGCCTCCCGCTCCACTCACGTCAATCGCTGCAGCTCCCGCTCTCACAAGCTTATTGGCGACCGCCCCATTTATCCCTCCACCAGTTTCCTTCGCGATCACCGGCGCTCCAAGACCCGCGCATATTTTGGCGAATTGTTTCAACGCACCTCTATAGCGTGGCTCTCCCTCTGGCTGTACAACCTCCTGCAGGGGATTCATATGAACTGAAAGCGCGTCCGCATCTATCATCTTCAGAGCTTTACGGGCTTCCGCGACGCCATAACCTTGGACGAGCTGGGCCATTCCTATGTTGCCTATGAGAAAAATATCTGGAGCTACCTTTCTGACATCGTATGTCTCGGCTAATCTCGGGTCTTCGAGAGCAGCCCGCTGGCTCCCTACGCTGAAAGCGAGACCTAATTCCTGCGCTGCCGTTGCCAGTGCAAAATTCAACTTTTTACCTTCGGCATGTCCTCCCGTCATAGCACACACCATCACCGGTGCTCCAAACTTGTTCCCGAGAAAAGATGTCTTCAAGTCTATCTCATCTAGGTGTAGCTCTGGCAGCGCATTATGAACCAGCTCGATATCATCGAAACCGGTACTTTTTTTACAAGCCTCGACATCACTTTCCAAACAAACCCTGATGTGATCAAGTTTTCTGCCCGTAATCTTTTTACTCATGATTTACCCTCTTCTTATCTTCGTCCCCAGACCATGCTCTCCGAGTATCGCCCGCTTCAAAATGTCTGGCTTTGTCGCATTTACTACTTCCGCCTCAACGCCGTGCTCCACAAGGGTCAGAAGTTCTTTTATTTTATTTGCTATACCTCCTGTAACATCTGGACCCTCTGGCCTGCTGAGCGATTTTTCCACCTCAAGCCAATTTGCGGGGGTTATCTCTGGAATGAGTTTAGCTTCCTTTCCTTTTTTGGGGTCAATGGTGTACACGCCATCCACATCGGCTCCAAGGATGACCCGCTCAGCCCCAAGATCTTTAGCAAGATGAACGACGAGCTGATCCCCCGAAAGAATACTCATCCCTTTTCCCAAATCTGGCATCGCATCCCCATACAACACCGGCACCAATCCGAGCTCCAGCAACTTGCGTACGGGTGCCAACTCCATAAATATTATCCTGCCTTCATTGACGACCGCACATGCAGATGGCTGTATCGCGATCGCTGGTACACCCGCTTTTTGTAGAGCATCTATGACATGAGCGTTGAGCTTTTCCATGGCCCTGTGCGTGAGGGAGAGGCCCATCAGCTGCCGCCTGCTCTCGTAACCCTCCGCTATCGCATATTTCAACGCCAACGGATGCCCGAACGAGCCTCCGCCGTGCACTATCACGAGCGGACCCTTCGCAATAGCAAGCTCCTTCGCGAGCCTTTTTAGCACTGCTTTTTTCACCGTAAATTTTCTCTGCTTGTCGGTTATAACGCTCCCGCCGAGCTTTACAATCAATGGCTTCATTATATCACCTCAAAATAGCGATGGAACCATACCCGACGACATGTGGCATCGGAGCGGCTGTTTCACCACTCGTGGCGTACTTTAACAGTTTTGCCTTTTTTGCCCCAAGCCCCTCAGCGGCTCTCAACATGACTGAAACAGGCCCGTAACCACACATGCTGATATTTTTATCCTCGACCGTGCGCATCAGACCGTGCCAATCCAGCGCCAAGATTCTGTCGATCGCTTTACCATCTTTGACAGCCGCCGATTGTTGTGATTCATAATGGGTGAAATCCGTAGATGCAATTACAACAACGTCCTTTTTTGCCGCCGCTTTGGCAATCACACGACCGATTTCCTCGCTCGTTTCTTCGTCCTGCATCATCATACAAATAGGCACTATTTTGAACTTTGCATCGAACAAATGCTGCAGAAATGGAAGTTGCACTTCCAACGAGTGCTCACCTGCGTGCGCGACAGCATCTTCGTCGATGATTTCCGAAGACTGTTTGATTGAACCCGCAAGTTGTTTATCTATTTCCACATCACCGAGTGGAGTTTGCCATCTGCCTGATGTCATTATCGAAACGCCAGAACCTATGCCAGTATGGTTCGGTCCGATTATAACAATTGAGTTTGGTTTGCCATCCTGTGCCATATAATCAAATCCATGAGCAGCGACAGGGCCAGAGTACATGTAACTGGCATGGGGGGAAACCAAACCGACTAGTCGCCTCTTGCCGGCTTGAACCTTGGGTACCTTGCCCGGTCCATGAGGATGAGTGTAGCACTTTTCAATCTGTTTTAAAAGCGCTGATTTCGTGCCCGCGTAAAATTGCCCAGCAACCGCAGGATATCGCACCTGCTCGCCGCTCATTTTGTCTCGAACTCCTCAACCGAGACCTCGAACGGCGCATCTGGCGCCAACTCCCCCCTCTCGCGAAGCACCTGGCGCGCCAACAACCAGTAAACGAGCGCGAGCGCCTTCCTGCCTTTGTTATTTGTTGGGATGACAATGTCGATGTCCGCGGTCTCGTTATCCGTATCGCACAATCCGATCGCGGGTATGCCGATCTCAGCGGCCTCAGATATCGGTTGCTCGTCCGCGAGCGGATCCGTCACGATCAAGATGCTGGGCTCCGTATATCCCTTGTAACGAGGATTTGTGAAAGTGCCGGGGATGAACCTTCCAGCTATAGCCACCGTCCGCGTGACCTCCCCAAATTTTACCGCAGGTTGCTGGCCATATTGCCTGGCCGAAACCACGACCGTGCGCGACGGCTCAAACTTTGCCAGCAGCTTTCCAGCCGCACGTATGCGCTCGTCTGCCTTTTTGACATCCAGAACATAGAGCCCATCTGGTCTGACGCGATAGATGAACGGCGCCATAGCTCCGGTCTTCTGCCTGGTGCCGATGTGGACGCCGTTCGAGAGGTACTGGTCCATCTCTGTCAGCCACTCCCTACCTTCCATCTCCGCATCTATTTCCACAATTCCCCCATCCTTGCCCTTTTGCCTAATTCTTCTTCAATACGGATTAGCTCATTAAGCTTAGCTATTCGCTCACCGCCGACGACGCCGGTCTTGATAATCGGGCACCCCCAGCCGACCGCCAAATGAGCGATCGTCTTGTCAGGCGTCTCCCCGGAGCGGTGTGAGATGACTGGTAAATAACGATGTCGCTTGGCGAGCTCAATTGCATCAAGCGTGTCGCTGAGCGTCCCTATCTGGTTCGGTTTTATTAGCACGGCGTTCGCTGCCCCTGCTTTTATACCTTTCTGAATCCGCTCAACATTTGTCACGAAAAGGTCATCGCCGCATATAAGGCATTTTTTCCCGACCTTCCGCGTGAGTTCAGAGAACCCGCTGAAGTCCTCCTCGTTTAGCGGATCCTCGACGTAGAAAAGCTTGTAATTTTCAATCAGCCCGATGATGAAATCGATTTGTTCGCCCTCGTCACGAGATTTGCCCTCTCGCTTGTAGATATACTCCTTCTTTCGCTCATCGTAGAGGCTGCTCGCGGCGACATCGAGGGAGGGCCTGACCTCGAAACCGATCTCATCTGAGACCTGCCCGCACGCCTCAGCTAGGATATCCAGCGCCTGCACGCTGTCTAAATTCGGAGCCCAAGCCCCCTCGTCACCTTTGCCTCCCGCAAACGTCTTATCTTTTGTTTCGATTAGAGCTCTGGCTTTTTTATGAACTTGAGAATTTGCAAAAGCTGCATCCACAAAACTGCCCGCGCCAACGGGTATCGCCTGAAACTCCTGAATGTCTGGGGCCTGCTTGCCGGCATGTGCCCCTCCCCCGATCACATTCCCGAGTGGGTATGGTAGGTGAACTGCCCGCTCGCCACCCAAATGCTTGTACAGCGGCACCCCTTCAACCGCAGCCACCGCCTTCGCGACGGCCATAGAAATCGCTACAGCCGCATTGCCGCCAATCTTGGAAAAATTTTGTGTGCCGTCTAAATCGTGAAGCAATGAATCAATTTTTTTCTGTTTATCAACCGGTGCGCCAACAAGTTTTGGTGCTAAAATTTTTTTAATCACTTTGATCGAGGCATCGACTCCGCCCTCTGGGAAAGCTACCACTTCATGCTTGCCCTTGCTCGCACCGCTGGGCGCTGCCGCTTTTCCTGTACATACTTTACCGTCGCCCTTCGCCACAATCTCTGCCTCTATCGTCGGATTTCCTCGACTGTCGAAGATCTTGCGCACGACTAAACTTTTGATGATCATTTGCACTTCATCGCCTCAAAAACATCTGTATCAAAGTTTAAGTAATCTGCGTTTAGGATACGAGCTTGTTCTCGAATTGAACTAAAATTACTGTAAAAGTGAAAATTAACTACACCGAGTGGAAGCCGTTCCACGCCACGCTGTGGTTGTCCAAGTACACGGTGTCGAAACCGAACAACCAACGTTGAAATCTTGTGGAGTAGCCATCATAATACATAAAGGTATATCCGCCCGTCACACTCTGGAACCAGCCAGCCACTAACTTATTTCCAGTCCACTTCGAAAGTTCCTTCTTAGTGATGGATATCGCTGAAATCTCGTCGGCGGTAGACGCCGTGTATTCATTTTCGACGGTGGTTATTTGACCGGTGCTGTTGTCGAACATTATAACAATGGATTTGTTGTCGCCAACTATCGCACCAGCGGCGAAATGATTGTTGTCCGCCTCACTTGCCAGCTCACAAAATTGGATCTCTACATTATCGGTTGAGACTCCTTCACTCGTAGCCAGCGCGTTCTTGATCTCTTGAACAGGCATCTCGAGGTAACTGGGTTTTCCTGCCTCCCCAGGCGCCTCTCCAGCTGGTCGGGTAACAAGATAAACTGCGCCAACACATGCAGCTAGCACTATGACAACTGCAACTACTACCGCCACTTTTGCCCCTGTATTCAATTTTTCTCCCCCATAACTCCTCTATAGTGTAAATAGATTGGCTGGGTCGCCGTCGAATTGCTGCGGGTAGTTGTTCAGAGTGTCGTACTGCGTGCCAGCCAGCACATCGTTGATCATCAATGGTTTCGCCCACGCAAAGTTGCCCTCCATATCCTGATGGAGCGATCCTTCGCGGACCAATCCCCTGTCTACAAACCAATATCCCCACGCGCCATTTTGGTACTGAGGTATGCCGAAGCCGTACCCGTCGTCGCTGCAAGCGGTGGTCATATATCTATTCGCGTTGCCTGTGGCGACTTCGTTCATGCCTCCCGATCTGCACGTGTCCAAAAATACCATGAGCCTTCCCTGATAGTTGGCGAAAGCATCGCGCAGTTCGATGTCAGTTAGGTTGCCACTTGTCCCCCAACCGCTGTCGGCGGTGCAAATCACCGAGTTCCCAGCAGACAAGCCCACTTCCTCGGACTTCGCCCCGTGACCCGAGAACGCGAAGACAATCGTGCTATCAGCCCCCGCCCGCGTCACCACGCTGGCTATCGCCTGTTTGATATTTGTCTCGGTCGCCTGGGCATCGGCCAAGAAGTAGTTTATTTGGTATCCATTGCGGACAAGATATGTCCTCAAGTCCGCCGCGTCTTCAACGCAGCCGGGGAGGTCGTTAATGGCGGGATCAATATAATCGTTCACGCCAACTAGGATTGCAAATTTATTCCCCGTCGGTGGTGGTGGCGCTGTCCCTGTGCCTTTCATATCGATGGTGAAGCCGTAACCAGTCACCGAATAATCCGAAACTAACCTGACCCTTATCGTGCTACCGGTCACCCAATCCGTCCACATGTCACGGTAGCTCCCGGTGTAGGTCGTTATCAAGTTGTAGCCCTCGTCATAGATGTACACGTAGTCCCAGTCGCTCTCAACATCCAGCTGGGTGAAGTGCACCCTTATCTTGCCCGCGCTGGCCTCGCTTATCGTCCACCATTGATCGTAGTCGTTCGGGTATGGGTGTGGAGATTCAGCTAAAACATTCGCTGATGATGTAGAGACTTGAAGCGAGTAAGTGCCCTCGCCACTGTATAAGTATACACGGATGTACCAGTCGCCCATCGAAGTCGCGGTGTAGTTTATAGTATCTGTTTGGCTTCCGTTGCGGATCGAGGAGGCGACCTGACTCCCATTCGAATCATACAGGTAGAGATCAAAGTCTGAACCCGTGGGCGGGGTGAGAATCACATCTATCTCTCCGCTAGATGTTGTAGTAATTTTGTAGTAATCGTTCGTATCCGTGCTGTCCAAGTAACCACTCCCGCTGCCAGGACTTATCGCGAGCGCCTGATCACGAGAATCGCTAGCATCTTGACCTGAACTCCAATCGTTCTGGGTGGCGACGGAAGATAGCCAAACTGTGAACGAATACACCCCAGAACCACTCCACTGTTTTATACAGATGTAGTGGTACCCGGAAGAGGTTGCCACATAAGAAACTGTGTCGGCCTGGCTACCACCTTGTGTGGAAGAAGCAACAGATGTTTGATTTGGGTCGTATAGGTACAGGTCGAAGTCGGAACCATAAGGCGGTATTAAAGAGACCCAAATCGTCTGCCCGCTGCTCAAATTCACCTTGTAATAATCATCCGTATCCGTAGAATCTATGAAACCTGTGTAACCGCCAGCCTCGATGGTTAGGGCTTGAGCAAAACTGTTGCCTGCATCTTGACCTGAATTCGCATCGTTCTGGGTCGCGCCACCTGTGACGGTGACGGTCATCGAGTAGATTCCAGAGCCGCTCCACTGCTCGACATGAATGTAGTAATAACAAGTTGAGGTCGCGGTCGCCTCAACAGAATCAGTCTGACTCCCACCAAATGTGGAAGAATCAACAAGCGATTGACTTGGATTATAAAGCTCGAGATCAAAATCAGACCCTAAAGGAGGCGTCATCTCGACGCTGATCGTCTGACCCGAACTCACGTGAACTTTGTAATAATCATCCGTATCCGTTTGATCATCGATGTATCCAGTACCGCTACCTGAAGAAATCTCTGCCGCAGCGCTGACTGAATTACCTGCATCGATGCCCGAACCCATGTCGTTCTGGGTTGCACCTCCAGTGACAGTGATAGTCATCGAGTAGATTCCAGAGCCGCTGTAGCGGTAGACGTAAATGTAAAAGAATCCCGATGATGTAGCAGTTCCCTCGACAGTATCAGTCTGACTTCCACCGAGAGTGGAAGAGTCGACCTGTGATTGACTCGTATCGTAAAGCTTGAGATCGAAATCGGATCCAGACGAAGGAGTCATACTGACGCTCACAGTCTGACCACTCGAAACTGAGACCTTGTAATAGTCTGCCGTGTCTGTGTCATCGATGTAGCCGGTGCCTGAGCCTGCAGCGATCGTCATGGCAGCGCTCAGGGAGTTGCCTGCATCGGTTCCAGTGCTCATATCGTTCTGGGTCGCGCCACCTGTGACGGTGACGGTCATCGAGTAGTTGCCAGAACCACTGTAGCGGTAGACATGAATGTAGAAGTAACCAGAAGCGGTGACGGTCCCCTCGACCGTGTCGGTCTGGCTACCACCAAGAGTAGAAGAGTCAACCTGGGATTGACTCGTGTCGTAGAGTTTGAGGTCAAAGTCAGAGCCTGATGGAGGCGCCATACCAACACTCACAGTCTGACCACTAGAGACTGAAATCCTGTAGTAGTCGGCTGTATCTGTAGTATCAATATAACCTGTGCCTGAGCCTGCAGCGATCGTCATGGCAACGCTCAGGGAGTTGCCTGCATCGGTCCCAGTGCTCATATCGTTCTGGGTCGCGCCACCTGTGACGGTGACGGTCATCGAGTAGATGCCCTGGCCGCTGTAGCGATAAACGTAGATGTAGAAATAGTCAGAAGCGGTAGCGACACCCTCAACAGAGTCAGTCTGGCTTCCACTGAGAGTAGAGGAGTCGGCCTGTGACTGATTCGTGTCGTAAAGCTTGAGATCAAAATCGGATCCAGACGAAGGAGTCATACTGACGCTCACAGTCTGACCATTCAAGACTGAAACTTTATAGTAGTCAGCCGTGTCCGTCGAGTCGATGTAACCCGTACTGGAGCCTGCTGTAATGGTTGTGGCAGCGCCAATCGAGTTGCCCGCATCCGCACCGGTGCCCATGTCGTTCTGGGTCGCACCTCCACCAGTAACCGTGACGGTCATCGAGTATGTACCAGTGCCGCTGTAATGATAAACATAAATGTAAAAGTAGCCCGATGCTGAAGCCGTGGCTTCTATAGTATCTGTCTGACTCCCGCCGAGGTTGGACGAGCCGACCTGCTATTGATTCGTATCGTAAATATAAAGGTCGAAATCTGAGTCAGATGGGGGCGTCATGCTCACAGTTACTATTTGCCCGCTAGAGACAGCAATTTTAAAG
>JBGPSS010000034.1:0-9083 GCA_041490225.1 Hadesarchaea archaeon | reverse complement strand
ACATGGGGACGGCGCTCAACTGGACCTACTTCGACATGGTCGCAAGATACAAACGCATGCGAGGCTTCAACGTGCTCTTCCCTCAGGGTTGGGACTGTCACGGTCTACCGACTGAGGTGCAAGTCGAGAAGCGCTACGGCATCCGCAAAGGCGACCTCCCTCCTGAAAAATTCCGCGAGCTCTGCATCAAGCTCACAGAAGAAAACATCGCACACATGCGCGAGGAGATGAACTCGCTGGGCTTTTCGATGGATTGGTCTACAGAATACCGCACGATGGACCCGAGCTACTACAGCAAGACGCAGCTCTCGTTCGTGCAACTCTACAACAAGGGCTTGATCTACCGCGGCGAGCACCCGGTCAACTGGTGCCCGAGATGTGAGACGGCGATAGCCGACGCCGAAGTCGAGTACGACGACCGCGATAGCTCGCTCAACTATATCAAATTCAAAATTGTCGGAGAAAACGATTTTCTGACCATCGCCACGACGCGCCCGGAGTATCTCCACGCCTGCGTCGTAGTGGCCGTCCACCCCGACGACGAACGCTACAAAAAATATGTCGGGAAAAAGCTCGAAGTTCCGGTATTCGGCCAAGCTGTGGACATCATAGAGGATCGCGAGGTCGACCCGCAGTTCGGCACCGGCGTTGTGATGATATGCACCTACGGCGACAAGACGGACGTCCGCTGGGCCATGCGCTACAAGTTGCCCGTCATAAAAGCCATCGACGAGCGTGGCCGCATGAGCGAAGCCGCTGGAGAGTACGCGGGGCTCTCGCTTGCCGAGTGCAAAGAACTCGTGCTCAAAAAAATCAAGACAAGTGGGCTGTTGAGTGGACAGGAAAAACTCAAACAGAACGTCGGCGTGTGTTGGCGCTGCAAGACACCCGTCGAAATCTTGACAAAAAAACAGTGGTTCATGCGCGTCCTCGATCTCAAAAACGAGGTGATAGAGGGCGCCAAGCGCGCGCGCTGGGTTCCAGAGCACATGCGCGCCCGCCTGATAGCGTGGGCTGAGTCGATGGACTGGGACTGGGTAATATCGAGACAACGCATTTTCGCTACACCCATCCCCGTGTGGTATTGCTCGAAGTGCAGCTCTCTAGTGGTCGCGGATGAAAATCAGTTGCCAGTGAACCCATCGAAAGATGAACCTCGTAAAAAATGCCAAAAATGTGGTGGCGACAAGTTTGTCCCCGAGACCGACGTGCTCGACACTTGGATGGACAGCTCTCTGACCATACTCGCACACGCTGGATGGCCAAAGTTGGACAAACGACTCTTTCCGGCCGACCTCCAGCCTAACGGCACCGACATAATCAGAACTTGGGATTACTACCTGCTCGTCCGCACTTTGGCGTTGGTCGGCGAGGTTCCGTACAAAACTGTGCTGATCAACGGCATGGTCTTAGGGACAGACGGGAGGGCGATGCACAAATCCCTCGGCAACTACGTCGACACCACGAAAGCGCGAGAAAAATACGGAGCCGACGCACTGAGGCAGTGGGCCGCGATAGGCGCTTCCACAGGCTCCGACATTCCATTCGCTTGGAAGGACGTCGAATTCGGCTACAAATTCATGCGCAAGTTTTGGAACGCCGCGCGATTCGCTAGTCCATATTTCGAAAGTGTAAACATCACAACCACCGATCCATCAAAACTTGAGTTTAGACCGACAGATAGATGGATATTGAGCAGGCTAAACAGTTTGGTAAAAGAAGTCACAGCATATCTAGAGGATTTTCAATTCAACCGCGCGTTGATCGCCGTACAAACTTTCGTCTGGCATGAGTTCTGCGACATGTACATCGAGGAGGTAAAACATCGCCTCTACGGCGAGGACTTGACCGCGGAAGCATCAAAATTCACGCTCTACCACGTCATCTCGACTGCGACAAAGTTGCTCGCACCATTCGTTCCACATTTCGCAGAAGAAATATACCATAACTATTTCGCATCGAACTACACCCACCCAAGCATACACCTCTCAGAGTGGCCAGTCGCGGACGATAGGTTCATAGACGAAGGCGCGGAAAAACTGGGAGAGCTCATAAATTTAGTCATCAGTGCCGTCCGCCAATTCAAATCCGAGAAAGGGATGGCGCTCAGCGCCGAGTTGCCTTCTGTCGAGATATATGCTGCAGATGAAAAAAATGCGAAACTTCTAGAGCAGGCCATAGACGATATACGAGGCACAATGAAGATTCGAGAACTTCTGGTGACGACGGAAAAACCAAAGGTTGTCGAGCGAGTCCTATCGATTGAACCAAACTTTGCTAAAATTGGGCCACGCTTGCGTTCCGACGCGAAGGCTGTGCTGCGCGCCATCTCGGAAGCTGACCCAGAAGATGTTGCAAGAAAACTAGAGATTGGAGATCTAACTATCACCGTGAACGGGAAAAAATTCACCATCGATAGAGAAGATGTTAGAGTGGTAAGGGAAACAGCGAGCGCTGGACATAAAGTAGAAATAATCGATGTCTCTGAACCAGCGCTAAAAATTTTGATATTGATGTCCTAACTTCTTAAATAACTCACGACCATTAGTACGACGAAAAGCGCCACAAACATCCCTAACATTATAAACCTCGACCGCGCCGCCTGCTTCTGGGATTTTTTCATCACCTCTTCGCAGGCTGGGGAACAGATAAATTTATCCGGCTCAATCGCCCTGCCGCAGACCACGCAATGCTTATGATCTTCGACCATGTTTTTCCCTCGGCATTATTGTGGTACCACTATGTTCCGCGCCTTCTAAAATCTTTTGTAAGCGTGGGATCTCATGTTTTCCTAGCACCAAAGTCTTGATCCCTGCGCGGTCAATTATCTTCGCTCCGATAGGATCTATTACTACTAGAACGCCCGGCTCCATCTTTACATTTCCGAAAAGTTCCAACAGCTGGCGCGAATCCATCGTATCAATCTTCCTCGCACGAGGATTGACCTTCGGATCCGCCGTGTAGACGCCATCTATATTTGTGAAAAAAATTAACAGATCTGACTTGCTCGAGTCAGCAAGTTCAGCCGCGACCGCATCGGTCGTATGCCCTGGCACCGTGCCACCCATAACCGGAATCTTACCCCGCAACATCGCCCGGATCGCGGCCTCGAAAGTCGTTATCGGATTTTGTTCTGCAACCTCACCCAGAGCTGCGATGAGCAAACGTGCGTTCAATCGGGTCACATCCACCCCAACCACATCACAATATGCGTTCGTCGCCTTGAACTCGCGCGCGACGTCGATGTACATCCGCGCCACCTTGCCCCCGCCGACCACGACCAGAAGTTCGTGGCCCTTTCTCTTGAGGTCGCGCAAAACATTGACCGCTGTACGAATCGTATCAACATCAGGCTGCCCCGGCACCATTATCGAGCCCCCAAAACATATCGTGGCCCTCATGCTATCGCCAAAAATTATTGTGGCAACATGCTATTAACGCTCGCGGTAAGAAGATTATTTGTGAGTCAAATGACGGACGAAAGTCGCAAGCGTTATCAGTTCAAGCGGTTGCTCGACGATCTTGCAGACAAGCGCGGGCGCGGGACCGAGTTGATCTCGGTCTATGTTACTCCAGATTTCGATCTCACGAAGGTGATGCAACAGCTGCGCGACGAACAGGGCACTGCCTCCAACATAAAATCGAAAACGACACGCAAAAATGTGGTGGGGGCACTCGAACATGTGATACAGTTCCTCCACGTCTACATCGCTAAACATAGGCGTCCACCTGAGCATGGCATGGCGATCTTCTGCGGAAACGTTGCCGGGCGAGAGGATGTCTCGGATATACAGCTCTACTGGATAGAGCCGCCAGAACCGACAACGGTGCGCATGTATCGTTGCGACCAAGAATTCGTGCTTCAACCTTTGCGGGAGATGTTGCAGGTCAAGGAAACTATCGGCCTCGTCACGCTCGACAGGAGAGAGGCCACTCTCGCAACGCTGAGAGGAAAACACATCGACATCTTGAGGAAGTTAACATCTGGCGTCCCTGGAAAACACGGCAAAGGCGGCCAATCTGCCAGACGATTTGAGCGCCTGATAGAGATAGCTGCCAACGAGTACATGAAAAGAATCGCGGAAGCGATGAACGAGACTTTCTCCCAAATGTCCAACTTGAAAGCGATTATAGTCGGTGGGCCTGGACCGACGAAGGAAGAGTTTGTGAAAAGTGAAGTGCTGCACGAAAATATCAAAAAGAAGATATCCGCTGTGCTCGACATCGGCTACACCGATGAGTATGGGATAAGAGAACTCGTAGAAAAATCGAGCGAGGTGCTCAAAGATTTAGAAATAATGAAGGAAAAGGCGCTCGTGCAACGATTCATGACCGAGCTCGTGGCTGGCAGGGAGCTGTCGGTATACGGTGAACAACATATAAGAAATATGCTGGAAAAAGGGGCTGTCGATCTCCTTCTCATCTCAGAAGACCTGCGCCGCGTTAGGGGCCTCGTCCGCTGTCAGAGCTGTGGGCATGAACTTCATGACACCATAGAAAACATCAATACATTCAAAAAGCAGCTCATCGGCAGGTCCTGTCCGAAGTGTGGAGAATTAAAACTTGCGCTCGTCGAAACAAAAGACTTGGTACAAGAGCTCTGCGATCTCGCGGACAGATTCAACACGCGCGTGGAGTTCATCTCTTCAGAGACAGACGAAGGAAAACAGCTCCTGATTGCGTTCAAGGGAATAGCCGCACTGCTGCGGTTCACCGGATGATCAAGTACCTGAGCGCCAAGAGCGCGAGTATTTGAGTTGTTCTTTGGTAGGTTTTTCTAAACTGATGTTCAAAGATTTGAGCTTGAGTTCAGCCACTTTCCGATCTATTTCCGCTGGCACCTCGTAGACCTTGCCCTTTAATTTCTTGCCATGCTTTGCGATGTACGCCACGCTCAAAGCTTGTAGCGCAAAACTCATGTCCATTATCTCCATCGGGTGCCCCAGAGCTCTCTTGCCTGCGAGGTTTACCAGACGTCCCTCGGTCAACAAATGGATCCTGCGCCCATCCCTGAGCTGAAACTCCTCTACGTCCTCGAGAACTGCCTTGCGCCGAACGGCCATCTTAGCCAAACCTACTATGTCGATCTCCACGTTGAAGTGTCCAGAATTGCACAATATCACGCCATCTTTCATCCAGCGCATGTGCTCCGCGCGGATGACATTGATGTTGCCAGTCGTAGTCACGAAGATATCCCCGATGCGAGCTGCTTCGTTCATATTTACCACCTTGAAACCATCCATCGCGGCTTCAAGCGCCTTTATCGAATCTGTCTCAACCACATAGACGATTGCACCCATTCCCTTTGCGCGAGAAGCGACGCCACGACCAACGAAACCGAAACCGACTACCACAACATTTTTTCCAGCGATCAATGTATTCGTCAAAGTCATTATCGCTTGCAGCGTAGATTCAGCGGTGCCGAAGCGGTTATCGAAAAAGTGTTTTGTTGGAGAATCGTTCACAGCGATCACTGGAAATTTCAAGGCACCATCGTCGGCCATCAGCCTCAGCCGCTTCACACCTGTCGTCGTCTCCTCAGATGCACCTCGAGTGTGCCCTAGGAGTTCTTTGTGTTTCGAGTGCACCAAAAAGATTAGATCAGCGCCATCATCTATCAGAACATCGGGCTTGCTATCGAGCACGCGATTGAGGTTCGCATAGTACTCCTTCATCGTCTCGTTGCGCCACGCGTAGACATTTATGCCGTCTTTCGCGAGGGCAGCCGCAACATCGTCCTTGGTCGACAACGGATTGCAACTTGTTATCGCAACTTTCGCTCCTCCCGCCGCGATGGTTCTCGCGAGCGCCGCCGTCTTCGCCTCCACGTGGAGCGCCGCGCCGACGGTCAAACCTTTTAGAGGCTTGGAGCGGGAGAAATCCTTGCGAATTGCCATCAGCACTGGCATGTGCTGCTCCACCCAATCGATCGAGCGCTTGCCCTGCGGCGCGAGCTTGATGTCCTTAACTTTATATATCATTTCGCAGCCCTCCATCTCGCCAACAGATCATCTGATGTTTTCTGTGCTCGCTCTAAAACTTTGTCTTCGTCGAGCGCTAGCACTTCTCGCCCCTGCATCAGAATTTTTCCATCAACGATTGTCGTGTCGACATCGCTGCTCACAGCGCTGTAGACAAGATGGGAGACCACGTTATGGAGCGGTGTCAGATGAGGCTTCTTGAAATCAACGATGATAATATCTGCTTTTTTACCCACCTCGAGCGAACCTATCTTCTTCTGGAGTCCGAGCGCTATCGCACCATTTATCGTCGCCATCTCCAGCGCCGTCGTAGCTGGCACGGCCACTGGATCAAGTTTGTGAACTTTGTTGAGGAGGGCAGCAAATTTCATTTCATTTATCATGTCGAGCGCATTGTTTGAGGCTGCACCATCTGTGCCCAATGCGACTGGAATGCCTGCATCCAACATCTCCTGCACAGGCGCTACCCCGCTCGCTGTCTTCATGTTGCTGATCGGATTGTGGACCGGCTTGACTCCTCTTTCCTTCAAGATTTTTATCTCACGTTCAGTCACCCAAACGCAATGTGCAGCTAAAACTTCCGGACCAAGGAAACCTATCGCATCGAGATGCTCGACCGGTCGCTTACCGTATTTCTCTGTAATCTGCTTTACCTCATCCCGAGTCTCAGAAATGTGGGTGTGAATTCCTACCTTGTGTTTCTTGGCGAGCTCTTTCACCTTCATCAAGCATTCAGGAGAGCACGTGTACGCCGCATGTGGCCCGAACATCGTCGTGATCCTGCCCTTCGCCGTGCCATTGCATTCCTTCACAAGCTTCTCGCCCGCACGAAGCTCAGATTCTCTCCTCTTTGGGTCACCCAGCTCGATTATCCCGTATGAAAGCGATGCTCGCATGCCCGCTTCTTCGACCGCTCGGGCGACGTTCTCCATAAAAAAATATTGATCGGCAAAACACGTCGTGCCTGATTTTATCATCTCCAAACATCCGAGCAAAGCACCAGCATAACAGTCTTCGGCTTGCAGATTTTTTTCGATCGGCCAAATCCTCGTCTCGAGCCACGGCATCAGCGCCATGTCATCCGCGACCCCTCGAAGCAAAACCATGGCGAGATGCGTGTGATCATTGATCAAACCTGGCAAAACAACTTTACCCTTGGCATCGATCACAACGTCGGCTTTTTCTTTAACATCTTTACCGACTGCAACAATCTTATCGCCATCGATCGCCACCGAACCCCGCTCAAAAACGCGACGCTTGGGGTCCATCGTGATTACATGTCCATCTTTGATCAAAATATCTGCCAAATTTTCACCTTAACCTTTGAGCGCCTTTGCTATGGCACGGCCGAATTCCCTCGCGGCTGCCGGACCATTTGCAGTTATAATTTTTCCATCCACCACCACTGGCTTAGCTACGTATTTGGCACCTTTGCTCTCGATTTTTCCGATGAGATTGCCGTTCCACACCGTCGCTTGCTTTCCCTCGAGCACGCCAGCATTTGCCAAAGTGACAGGAGCAATGCATATCGCACACGTGACCTTGCCCTTCTTGAAAGCCTCGCTCGCTATCGAGAGCGCTCGATTGTCGTTGAAATAAATTGACGAACCAGGGCCACCGACGAACACAACCGCATCGTAATCGCCAACCTTCACTTGATCGAGTTTGATATCAGGCGAAACGGTTGCACCAAGTACGCCGCGCGCTGGTGTTGTTTTCGCGCACGCTATTGTCACGCTCGCTCCAGCCCGCTCCAACTCCTCCTTCGGGTGGAGAAGCTCTTCATCTCTAAAATCTTCTGGCGCAATAATCATCAACACTTTTTTCAAATTTTCCCCATATTACTAAAAGAAAGCGTTCTTAATAAATCTAAGAATTAGGCTGACTTTTAAATCTTCACCGCCTAAAGAAGATGGGTAAAACCATGACGAAATTCTACATCACTACACCGATCTACTACATCAACGCGGTGCCCCACATCGGGCAGGCCTACACTACGGTAGTTGCGGACGCGCTGGCGAGGTGGCACCGCCTCAAGGGAGATGACGTCTTCTTCCTCACCGGACTCGACGAGAACTCCGTCAAGACAATCGAAGCGGTGAAAAAACAGGATGCAAAGAACATTCAAGCATACGCCGACTCCATGGCGAAGAAATGGCTACACGTCTGGAAGGTTCTAAACATAAGCAACGACGATTTCATCCGAACGACGGAGGAGAGGCACAAAAAAAATGTCGTTGCATTCTTCAAAAAAGTCCACGAACAGGGCGATATCTACAAAGGCGTGTACGAGGGGCTCTACTGCGAAGGTTGCGAGGCCTACCTTACCGAATCTGATCTCGTCGATGGAAAGTGTGTTCTACACAAAACCAAGCCCAAACATATAAAAGAAGAAAATTACTTCTTCAAACTTTCGAAATACAGCGATCAAATACTCAAACACATCGAAGCAAACCCTGAATTCATCCAACCCGAAGGGCGCAGGAACGAGGTGATCAGTTTCATCAAACAAGGGTTAAAGGACGTCAGCATCTCCCGCCC
The DNA here is from genome assembly GCA_041490225.1 of Hadesarchaea archaeon. GTDB lineage: Archaea > Hadarchaeota > Hadarchaeia > Hadarchaeales > Hadarchaeaceae > DYFS01. The sequence goes on along the minus strand of JBGPSS010000034.1, from coordinate 561 downwards.
AGAGCTCGAGTGGGGGATAAAGCTGCCGATAGATGAGAAACAAACTATCTGGGTCTGGTTCGACGCCCTGATAAACTACTTGGCGCCGAAAGATCGCTGGCCCGCCGATGCCCATCTCATTGCGAAAGACATACTACGCTTTCACTGCATCATCTGGCCCAGCATGCTGCTGTCAGCTGGCTACAAGCTACCGAAAAGAATTTTCGCACACGGCTTCTTAACGGCGAACGGTCAGAAAATCGGCAAGTCCTTGGGCAATGTGATAGATCCGATATATCTCGCTGAAAAGTATTCAGCCGATGTCTTGCGGTATTACCTGGTCAGAGAAATTTCATTTGGGCAGGACGGAGATTTCTCAGAGAAGAGCCTAAACACGCGGCTGAACGATGAGCTAGCCGATGTCTTCGGAAACTTTGTGCACAGAGTACTGACTTTTACATACGATCGTTTCGATGGCAAAGTGCCGAACGGCGAGCTCGATAAAAAGTTGGAGTCTGAAATCGCTAAGAGAATCGATGAAATCGAAAAGTTGCTCAAACAGCTGAAGGTCACACACGCTTT
>JBGPSS010000033.1:0-9400 GCA_041490225.1 Hadesarchaea archaeon | reverse complement strand
GACTTGCCCACCAACCTCAGCACTTCCGTCCAGCAGAAGCAGAACGTGCTGGACAAGACCGAGCCTTCGCTCTGGTCAATCTCGAACACCTGGTACGCGTTCCCATTCATCGCTTCGACATCAAATCTCCTACCGTCGACTACAAACATCCTGTTGAATGTACTCATAGCAATCGTACCAGGTTATGGGTTAAATATTTGCCGTAGTAATTCTTATAATTGGTACATACCTAGCTCGGTGGTCGCACCTCTTGCAGTCCAAATTCATCCAGAACACTCCAAATTCACGTCCCTCAATTCCGCAATCCTCTACAGTGACCGGTCTCCCCGAAAAAAACTTGGGCAAAATTTTATAAGTCCTCCCCGCCCCCCTCCCCTCATGAGCGACCTCCCGGCCCTCCCCCCTCGCGATGCCGTAATTCCCATGGACATGGGGCGCTTCGTGCTGCCCCTCGACACTGTAGGCGAATTGCAGCAGACGGCTGGTACCTTGAAGGAGCTCATCACATTCCTCTTGCAGCAGTGGGCTTTAACCCGTGTAGAACCGGACAACCTCCCGCAGTACTTTAAACTTCAAATCGTCGCCCTCGAGAAACTCCACAAGCTCACTTCCGGTATCCAACTGGCGGTCGAGTTCAAAAAGGCGGACGTTGTTCTGAAGATGATGGAGATGATGGCCGACGTTCCATCTGACCTGAAGCAGAAACTAATCAAGCATTTGGAGTCCCAGAAGATGTTCCAGAGTGGGGCAAATCCCACACGATAGGAATGATAGTAACATCATGGCCGCCATCGCAGCATCCGAGCCTCTCGTGGAGTGGTTCAACCAGGCCGGAATCGACCCCGAGAAGCAGCCTGCCGAGTTCCACAAATTCCAGCTCGCCACGATGTCCTGGTCCCACTTCTCCGAGTACTTTTTCAAGGACCCCAGGGACGCGTCCCGTCCCCTGATCCTTGAGCCCGGCCAGCGAGCCGCCATCGACGCCATCCAATTCGGACCCCGGCAAGACATCGTGATGGTGTGGCCCCGCCAATTTGGCAAGACCACCGGTTCCTCCGCCGGCGGTGGTGCAATTATGATCAACTCCCGCCCCCGCGCCAATCTCGGCCTCTTCGGCATGAACTTGAAGCAAGCCAAAAACCTCATGCGCCGCATGAAGTGGTTCATCGTCAACTCGCCTTTTAAAGAGTATATTGGAGATACAAATTCCAAACTCGAACTGGAGATGACTTGGGGTTCCTACGCCATAGCCAACCCGTGCAACGAGAACATCCGGGGTGATTCTTTTGACTACGCGTTCATTGACGAGGCCTCCCGTATTCCGGACGATATCATCGAAGGCCCGATCGTCTACACCACCCGTGCCGGGCGTCCTGGCCGGAGAGTTTGGCTTTCCACACCAAGGGGCATGCGTGGGAAGTTTATCACCTACTACTTCCAAGGCCTGAATACCCGTCCGATCACCTGCAAGAGCTGTCGGGCCGAATTTAAGCAGCCGGCGAAATTTAACCCGGAGACGTTCCGATTTTCGTGCCCCAGTTGCGGTGTCCGGGAGTGGGAGTTTGGCTACGGCGACTACCAGATCATCGCCGTTGATCCCTGGCATTCGAGCTTCTACACTCCGGAACAGATTCGGGCCGAATTGGACCGAAGGGGCTGGTCGCCCCTCGCGCGCCAGGAACTTCTCGGGGAGATAATCCCGGACGGCAGCTCGGTCTTCCGAGACGAGTGGATACAGAAAGCATTTCTCCCCACTCTGTTAAACTCTTTAAATGTTCCGGAGGACATGCCGAGGTACGTCCTGGGCGTGGACTTCGGCAAGAACAAGGACGCCACGTCATTTGCCGTGGGATTCAAGGAGGGCGAGCGGGATACCATCTACCTGAATTACATGCGGACGCTGGAGCCCAGGTATTCGGTGTTCGACTACGGCGACGTGCGGGAAGACATCTTGCGGCTCGTCAAGAGGTTCAGGCCGGTCTGGATCGTCCCTGACGCTACTGGCGTGGGAGAATCGGTTGTGGACGAACTCCAGAAAGATTTGAAGAACGTGGACGTGTACACGCGAATCTACTCGAACAAGTCCAAGAACAAGAACAACCCGGACATGGGGGACAAGAAGGGGCACAAGGGGTTCATTTACGACTACTACAGCAAGTTCGACCTGATCGAAAATTTGATCAACCTGTTCAGCCGGGGCTACCTCCGGATTCCTGCCGACGGGGAGACGGAGATGAAAGAACTCCGCGACGAACTGCTGATGTACTCCTACAACCGGTCGATTACCGGGCGAATCTTATACGGTGTCCAGGCCGCCCACGATGACCGGGTAAACTCCACGGCGTTGATGTGCTGGGGTTGCAAGACGACCCCATTCATAGAAGGCGAGTGCGAGTATGGCTGAAGAGAATGAAGACATGGAACCGACCCTGGCGGACATCTACGCCGAGCACTTCAAGATGTGTCCCATTTGTGGTGGTCCGCTGCACGAGAATTACGTGCGCAACTTTGCCAATTCGACAGTACCGGCTGAAGTGGAGTATAGGGACATGCTCAACAGCATCATCGAAGCTAACGTGCCGGGCGTGACTGTGGGTATTCCGTGTTGCGAGTGCTTTACGAAAACGTTCAACGAGCCGGCCCACATTGCGGGGGCCATGGAAGCGGAAAGGATAACGAGAGAGCAGCATTACGAAACGACTCGCGGCCTGTCGATCGGTGATCCACGCGTTACGATTGAAGACTTGGATATGCGGCTCAATAGGCTAGAAGCCCTCGAGCCCGCTGTTCCGGAGGAAGACATCCAAGCAATTGACCTGGAAATGTCGTTGGTACATGTTGAACTGGAACGAAGACTTCAGGAAATTGTTGTGGGAGCTGCGGTGGATATTCCAAACGAGGGCGTGGACATCGAACCAGATCCGGAGGATGATGAACCACCGGGGGGATACGACTTAGACATGCAGCCGTGTACTCCGCAGCCGGGCGAGGAAGGAACGTGGAATTGCGATTATTGTCCGGAGGATGAATGTCAAAACAGGAGATAGTAAAATGAGCATGATACCTTTAGAATACGTGTACGGGAAACCGACCGCTTTCGACTCGGCCCCGTTCATTCAGCCGGAAGGCGAGAGTCTCGAGGACGAGATCGAGAATGTCTTCACCCTGGACGAGAAATTCCAGAAGATGAAGGAACTGTTCTTCGCAGACACTGCCCCAAATAGGGAGTTCGCGTTCTACAACGACGGAATTTCCGTTTCCTACGTGTACATCTTTGCCGCGACCGTATTCGGTCGTGGCGGAAGATTGAACAGCGGAAATACGGCCGCCGCGCGGTTGATCAAGGACTGGTCCTCGAACGTCAACGTGTCGAACCAGACCCTGGAAGATGTCATAGAAGGAGCGATCTTCGATGGCACTGTCCACAAGGAAGCGGTCTACCGCATATTACATAATCAAGACTACGAATACAAGGCAGATATCTCGCGCGTACCCATGTGGAGTTTGATGAGTCGCAAGTCGTATCCCCAGGGTTACAAGTTGTTCGTGCAAGAAGCATATTTTCCCAAAGCGACAAAAAATATGACCGAGTTTATCAACGACAACAGCTTCACGGTTGACCCGTTCGAGCGCCGCCTCTACAACTTGGACGTGGAATTGAAGACCGTCATCATGCCCAAGTTGCCAACGACCATCATAAATTTTGAACTGTTCCAGAGAGCCCCCGTCTCGTATTCCATGCATGTGATGCACTACAAGCGGTGGATTCTGGACTTCATGTACAAGACCGCCAAGCAATACTGGAACCCCTTCAAAGTGGGTTACGTTGGCGATCCCAAGTCCGGGTGGCAACCGGAAACTCCCCCGAAGTTCAAGAAGGAAATCCACAAGCTACTCGTTGCTCTCTTGCAAAGCGAAGGGGGTAGCGCTCTCTCGTTGCCCGGGTACATGAGAGTGGAGTTACTGGAATCGAAGAAGACAAAGGCAGACGAGTTTGGGACGTTCATAGAGGTCTTGAACAACGAGATAATGATGTACATGATGTCCTCCATGGGCCTGCGTCAGGCTGCTGGTACGGAGTTAGCCGTCAACCGGAGTTTGATGGAAATGTGGCTGCGATACGTGGAAGGAAAGCGCCGGAAGATTATCACTCCCATGAAATGGTTCTGGTCGAAATCCCTGTGTCCGATGAACGGCATCACCGTCCCGTTCAACGACCTCGATTACCACTGGCCCCAACTGAGAATGGAAGACGTATCGAACCTGGCAAAAGCCATCCAACTGATGCAGCAATCGTTCACGCTCGGTATTAAAGAACGAAGAGAAGCCGCCCAGCAGATTTGGGAGTGGATTGACCCTGAAAATGCTGAAGAATTGACCGAATTGAAGGCGGCATTCAAGAAGTCGATGGAAAGTCCGACGGAAATGACCAAAAGACCTGCGAAGAGTGCTAAAAAATGAGCCCGTGCCCGGAAGGAAGCGTCCAGCAACAACAGGATGACGAGGGAAAGTGGCGAAGGTTTGCCGTGAAGCACCCATTTTCCAACTTCAACACCACATGCGTCAGGTCTGGACCAGATGATCTCATCACCCTTGGCCAATTCATCAACGCGGACGACACTTCAGAGGGCAAAGAACTTGACTTGGAGGAGGTCGCGAGGATATTTACCAAGTTCCGGTACAGCATGCGGGAGAGAATAGAGTCGGATTTGGGGGAAATTCTCCTGCAGGAGGTCAAAAGCAGGTTCAACCAGGCCCTTTCAAAGGCCGCAACGCTGAGTCCTGACTCCAAGAAACTGTTCGAGGATACGGTGACGGACCTCATCAACCACCTGCAAGCGAGGACGGACGTGGAAAACGATATAATCGTCTGCCAGGTGGGACTTTTTGGCGACTTGCCGGTTAATAATCTCCTAATTTTGATGCGGATGGCCTTTGTCATCGAGTTTGGAGGACTTTTACACGTAAAAATCAACGACCCTGCATGTGGAAAGGTCTATATTCCACCCATGGAGCCTCTCAAGGGAGCACTTACGTGGCTAACTCCCGGATTTTTGCAGATATTGCACGATGAATTTGAAATGAAAGACGAGTATTACGTCAACCTCGACGCCGACAAGGTCGACGGGATCATCCAGAGGATGAGTGCTGATACGGCGGGTTTTCAAGCGAGGGTGAGGGTGGCATGCCAATAGGACCGTTTGCAGACTGGGCCGCGTGCATGCGAGCAATGCGTAAAAAATACTCAAAGAAAGTATCGGAAAAGGTGTGCGGGAAAATGGAAGCAGATGCAAATAACAAGGAAGAGTACAAACCGTGTCCCAAAGTCTACAAGCAGAAATTCTTGGAGATGGGGTTCAAGGAAGAGAAGGCAAGCGAGATGGCGTGGAAGCTCTACTACTATTTCTACGAGATGGTAGAACTTTCCTGCCGCGGACCTGGCGACGCCAAGCGGCCGGATTCCGATTTCGCCATCCCAAGACTTCGTGCCCTTCCATACAAGAAGGGTGGAACTGTCGATTGTAATTGCGTGCGAAATGCTCTCGCCAGGCTGAATCAGGTACACGGAGCTTCGACGCAAGAAAAGTCCAATGCAAAATCAAAGTTGCAGTCAGCGCTCAAAGGTTGCGGAGGGAAACCTAGTGGTTGAGATGATTAATGGAGACGTGTATCTGAAGTCGCTCCGGGAAGAGAAGCGCAAGAAACTGGAGAAGAAGTACGTCGACAACCCCTACGACCGCCAGGAACGAGACCCTAACGCCGGAGAAGCTGCCTTATCGAGGGACGAGTTCACGCAGCACCGGCGAGATCACACGGTCAAAAGCACGCTCACTCCGAAGGCGAAGAAGAAAATTGCCACGAAGATCGAGGACATGGAGTGTCCATACTGTCACCTCAAGATGATGCACATCGTGGACAACAACAACTACACGGGAGAAATTACCGTCACTTGCGGTAACTATTGGTGTACCAACAACGCTTTTGGCCCGTTCAAGTTCAACGCCATGCAGTACGCGTTCGACAATCGGCTGATGAAGGAACATACCGGGACGCCGATGAGAATGTGGTAGGGGAGAAAATTTATATTTACACGAAACAATTTAGCACGCAGCGAGGTTTTTTCGGTTGAAGCATATCCTGGTAGATTTTAAACTCCTCGAAGCCCCCAAGGAAGTCGACGGAGAGTTGCTGTTTTGGGCTAGATCGCTCTCCAGTGAGTTTGCTGAGAAAGAAACGCTCGACCACTTCCTCCAACATCTTCCAAACACGAAACTTATCTGGAGACACAGGCATCCTGCCAACTATGAAAGCGTGGTAATGGGATATGCTCTGGAAGGGAAGATTGTCCAGGATGCCGGAAAGAACTTCATCGATGTTCTCTTTAAAGTGAAAGGGAGGTTGCCCGAACAGAAACTGCTACAAGCGGACATCTTAATGCGGCACAAGCAAGGAAAGCCGCTCGGAATTAGCGGAAGCTACTTTTTATACTATACTGACGGCAAGCTGGTCGATGAGCACCTGGAAGAGTTTTCCGGGACACCGTATCCAGCGTGTTCTCAGTGCGTTACGCAGTCAATTGGAAGTGCACACGAAATGGCATTAGACCTAAACAAAACCAAGCCGGATGAAGACGTTGAACCGGATGCGAACGAGGCGCTCTCGAAGTTGAAGATCGAAGACCTCGAAAAGCTCTTGAACCAGGCCACGGAAAAAAGTCGGATAATGGAGAAGCAGCTTGAAGATGGCAAGAAAACTCTGGAAGAGAAAGAAAAGGCTATACAAGCTGAGAAAGACAAAGTAGCCAAGGCCAACGAAGGTATCGCAGAGCAGATCAAGGGACTCAAAGAGCAACTCGTTAGCATGCAAAGCGAGACAATTTTCCTCCGGGAAAATAAGCCGATAATGGACGAAATATTTAAGCTTGAGAAGATGGAGCACATGCTTCCAATATACAAGACTTGGAAGAAGGAACAGCTCCAGGCCCACTTGGAAGAGTGGAAGAAACGCACTGCCGAAATCACGGCGGAATCTCAAGCGAGTGCTGGGCGCGTGCTGTCAGCGGAAGACTCTGAAAACTCGCGGAAGAAATTCGAGGACATGGACGATGACGCGTTCATGAAGGAGTTTTACCCGAACGAAGCGTCGCGACTCATGCAGGCCAAGGAGAAAGTGAAGAAAGGCCAAGACGGGCACAATCGATTCGGGAAGGCCCCTCCGGCAACTGAAGGAGACGAATAATTATGTCAGTTAACAAATACGCGAGATTGCCCAACGCTCCACGAGCGGACCACATGACGTGGGCACAGGGCAAGTTCCACGTTGAAGACGGCATAACAATCGAGTTCTTCCAGCCGCTCAAGAAGGGGACCGGGATGGAAGCGGCCAGTTCAAATATGATGACCGTGCTCCCGTACAGCGACAACGCGGGTATCCAACCGTGTATCGGGCTGTCGAACAAATACATTCCCGCTAAGACCGGCGGTGCGATTGACTTGTACGACCTCCGGTTCATGGAACGGGATATCTCTGTAATTATTGCAGCCGAAAACATCGAGCTATACAACGGCGGTGCGACCGCTATTGGACTCGGCGACGAGGTAGCTCCTCACCCGATGGGCTGCCAGAAGCGCACAACCGGAACTCAGGCGCGGCTTGGGCAAGGTAGGTCGTGGAGTATTCCGACAAGTGGTCGTGGATATATCCAGCTGAACATCCACAATCCGGTATAAGGAGTTGAATGAAAAATGTCTACACCATTCCACAATAATTTGTGGCCTAATGCCGTCCACGTCACGACCATTCCTCCATATTTGCTGACGAAGGCCAATTACGGTGCGATGAGAATCTGGGACAACTTTTGGCGGCCAGTGATGCAGAAGTACTTACCTGCAGATACCTCAGAGGGCGGACTTCAGACTTTCAGCCGCGACATCGCGATTGACTCCGCACCCATCGCTCCGATGGTTGAACAGGAAGCAAAGACGGAGTTCGTGACGGAAGGATTCAAGAAAGAGGACTTCCACACCAGACGTACTGCCAAAGGATATTACCTTAGTCCGGAGGAAATGGTCTGGGGCATACAAGGAAAAGCTGCTCGCATGACCGAGCTCATAGCGCGGGCAATCTCCCGGAGAATTGAGTACGAGGCTGTCAAGTACGTGTCGGGTGAAGCTGCAACGATCAACCAGTTCTCCAACCAGGGAACCGGGAGAATGCTCACAGCACCGCTCAACGCGACGACTAACAGTTTCACCGGCAAACGGTGGGATGAAGCCAGTTCGCACCCATTCGTTGATCTGGACAACGCACAGGAACTTGAAGACCTCGGCGGGGACCGGTCTTTCCAGACCATGATCATGGGGCCGAAGACATTCAAGATATTGAAGAACCACGCAGATGTCCTCGACCGCATCAAGTACGTCAAGAACTTGGTGGACGGCTCCGTGATCGAAGCGACGTTTGACTCGATCGCTTTGGATGTAGTCCGCGGACAGACGTACAAAGAGCCACCTGGGATGACTGGACTTCCAGATTCGCCTGGGTTAGGTGACTTGCAGGAGTTCACGTGGGCAGAAATCAACAAAAAGCGTTTCATGTTCCACCAGTCAGGCGGAAACGACTACGAATACGCGCTGCTCCTTACCGAGAATGCTATCGGTAACATCGTGTTCTCACGCAACCACCCCGACGACAAGCAGTGGGCTAAAGCCCAGCCATTCCAGCGCTACTGGAAGGAAAATGACCCGGAGTACCACTTCTGGGCGTTCAGCAAGAACTTCGCTCCTTTTGTGGAGGACTTCCTGAACATAATGCGGCTGAACTTCACGGTGCTCATCGGTGCAAGTTAATCGAGCGCCCTTTTTTTAGTTTTTTTTAACGTGGTGCTGAGAAGAGAGTGACAAAATGACAAACCTCAATCCGCTTTCCAACAGGCACTCGAAGAAGCACTCTCTCAACAGTACGGACGACCATGACGGGACTTTGGACGGTTCTCAACTCCCGGCGATGTCTGCGGACAAGAAGGGCGGAGTTCCTGCTACCGGAACCCCCTCTGGAAAGTTCTTGCAAGATGGCGGGACATTTGCTGCCGTGCCAGAAGGACATGCTCAGGTACACGGCAACGAGGACCACACTTCTAATTTTATAACTGCGGACGACGCAAAAGCTATTTCACTTAACGAGTTTACTGAACCAACTGCAGAAGTAGACATGGCATCTCAGAAGATCACCGGACTTGCCGACCCGGAAGACGCCAACGATGCCGTGAACAAACTCTTCGCTGAAGTAATCGCGGCGATGGGTCTCTCCACAACCATCTTGTCCGGGTTCCGCCTCCGCGTCAATGGTGGAGACAACACCAAGTTTGACATCTGGACGGGTACGGACGCTCAAAATAATG